>JBBQMV010000071.1:0-9804 GCA_038329315.1 Bdellovibrionia bacterium
TATGCCACGGCCGCCGACTGCCTCGCTGCCCAAGCCGCACCGGTCACGACTTCACTTCCGTCTTCGATGGTTTACCTCTCGGACGTCGGCGACCTCCTCGTCGGATACGGCTCGGCGGGTGCGACCGCATCGTCGAACCAAATTTGGTCCTACCCGATCAACGAAACGACTCCGTCGTTCGGCACCGGCACCGCCGCCTGGACCAACTTCAACGTCGTAAACGGTCCGTCGGCGATGGCCTACGACTCGACCACTGGCTACATCTATGTCGCCAGCGCGCAGAGCGCGCTAAACAACATCGAGAAGTTTACTTACAGTTCCGCGACGAAAGTACTCACCCGGGTCGGAACGACCGCGTATATCCCTCCTTCGATTTACACCCGCTGCATCAGCGGAATGGTCGTCGGGTACTAGTCTCGCACTCTAATGGTCGAAACGGCGAAGCGGCTTCCGCACGAGCCCATTTTCGGCCGTGAATTCGACGTAGCTGTGATGAAGGCGCGGGAACCCGACGTTCAGGTATTGGCCCGGGCGCCCGCCTACGGTGAGGTTTTCGCCATCGAGATCGTGGCAGTGCCCAAGAACGACGGCGTCGTATCCCTCCCGAAGTTTCGCCTCGGCGAAACTCCGATATTTTTTCCGGAGTCGGGCGACGTGATCGCTCCCCCGATCCGCGGGCAACCGTGGATTCCGTTTCCGAGAAGACGCCGAAGAACGTGCGCCGATCCATTCGACGGCCGCCTCGGGAAGCGCGAACGCGGTGAACTGAATAATGGGACTCCGAAAGAACGCCCGAAGGGCGAGGTAGCCGCGGTCTTCGTGGTCGACGAGATCGCCGTGCGCGATAAAAATCCGTTTTCCCGGTAGGTCGATTTCCGTCTCGGCGGGTACAACCCGGAGATTCACGATCGCCGAGAAAATTTTCTTTAAATGGAAGTCGTGGTTCCCCTCGATATAGGTCGTAAGAACGCCCTGTTCGCCGAGGGCGCGGAGCGCATCGAAAAAAGCCGAATACCGCCGAACTAAACTCGGTTGGTTTCCGACGAGAAAATCGAAAATATCTCCCGCGAGCACCAGGTGATCTCCCGGCAGAAGCTCCTCACGCATGAGGGCGAGCAAGGATTCGTAGAGCGGGTCGTCCGCGCCGAAAATGTGAATGTCTGAGATGACGACGACTTTCATGCCTTAGGGGCAGTTTCGTGCCGTTTACAGCTTCTTGTCGAGGAGTTTCCCGCGGCCCGTTCCGGAAGCGGCTTCACGAAGACGAACGAACTCTTCACCGGTGAATTGGCGAACGACGGCACCACGGCCGTCCTTAAGGGTTACCCGAAGGCCAGGGCCTTGGCCGACGACTTCCGCCGAGAGGCCGTTCGCGACGACGGCGGTATCGACTCCGAAAGAATCGACTGCGGAATTAATCTTCGCCGACGCTTCTTCTGCGTCGCGCGCGAAGGCTTCCGCGTCCGCTTCGGACTCGTCCTTCTTCTTTTCCGGGTTTTCTTTACGTTCTCTTTTCGGTGAATCCCCGAAAAGAGCCGTGACTGAACCGATTTTCATGGCTCGGAAGCCTCCACCATTCTTATCGGCCGACTGCGAAAAGGATTAAGGGGAAACGCCAAAACGTCAAACGAGTGGCGGAGCGAAACTTACTCGGCGGCTTTCCATTCCTTTTCGAGGAAGGCGTAGTCGCCGGTGAACGTAAATCGACCCGGGATCACCCAAGCGAAGTCCGGACGCTCCGAACCCGAGTCCCAGGTTCCACCGACGATCCGGTCGCCCAGGAGCTCAAGCGTGTAATTATAGGTGTGATCGAGCCTATGACGATCATTCAATCCTCGAAGCGGGTTTTGCGAAGGATCAGCGGTATTTCTAAAATGAACGACGCTCGTCACATGAACGATACGGTCCGCGTAAGTCGCGGCGTAACCTTTCGCGAGTCCGATTCCATAGACGCTCATGTCGAAACCCGTGACCGGATAATTCCAAACGGGCGAAGAGGACGGACCGTCGACCGCCGTGTCCATCACGAAACTTTCGTGGGAATCCCAAACGAGGTTTGTGAGAAGGAGGTGAAGCGCGGCCGCGTTCATCCCGCCGTTCGCGTCGTCACTGATGATCGCCGACTTATTCTTATCCGTGCGCTTCGAATAATAGTACGAACCGAGCGCTTCGAGGTCACCACTTCCGAAGACGACGGTGATCGTGACGTCTTTTCCATTCGGTAGGGTGTAGCTTACCGCTTTCGTAAGCACTTGCGGTTCGGGAAGCCAAATCGATGCTTGGGAATATCCGTTACAAATCCCGTGATAACTATCGAGCTCATCTTTCGCGTTTGCGGCAGTCCATTGGATGTTATTCCGGATTTCCTGGAGATTCGGATAAAAGTTTCCGCTCGGATCGGCGTGACCGTTCACAATGTCGAGCTTTTCGACCGCCGACAGATCCGAAATCGTAGTCTCCGCCCAAGCCTCGTCACTCTCACCGGCGACGTGATCCGCTCTCATCCGGGAAAGTTCTTCCGCCGTATACCGGTGGTATCCGAGAACATCCGACTCCGGGTCGTCGTAGCGACGCCAGTCTTTCGCATCATGTTTCGCGGTCCAAACGAGGCCCGTGCGCCAGCGGATTGCGATACTTCCCGCGCGGGTCGCCCACCAAGATCCGGCCCACGGTTTCCGCGCGACCGATTGGGTTCCGGAGCTCGCGGAGAGATTCGGATCGAATCCGTAGGAGTAGTTCATCGGGATCACCTTCCCCGACGCATCACGATGCCAGGGCTGGTCCATTGTCGTTCCGATCGGGCTCGCGAAAGTAGCGGCGGATAGACTGACGGCAATCCCGATGGTGAACCACTTTTGATCTCTCATCGTTAAAGTGTAACGACGCTTCGCAGCATCCGCAATGACAAAGCACGTTAAATCGTAGTTATTTCGGGGACTTACAGTCGATCTTCTCGACACCCGTCTAATCCTTAGACACACTAAACCCCATGGATTCGCCAAATACTCTCGCCATCGCCGCTCACTCCCTGACGAAGCGTTTTCGGCCCGAGCTCCCCCCCGCGGTCGATGCTCTGGGTTTCGAAATCGCGGCCGGCGAGTCGGTCGCCTTCCTCGGGCCGAACGGTGCGGGAAAAAGTACGACAATCAAACTACTCTGCGGAATTCTCCTCCCCGATTCGGGGTCCGCCGCGATTCTCGGTTCCCCTGCGGGAACGCGCGACGCGAATCGCGCGCTCGGACTCGTCTTCGGTGCGCGCTCGCAGCTCTACTTCCATATGACCGTCGAAGAATGCCTCGGGCTCCAAGCCGAAACCTACTTCGTCACTCGCGAAGAAGCCCGTTTACGTATTCCGAAACTCGCCGAAATTTTCGGCGCGACGAAACTTCTGAAACGCCGAGTGCGCGAGCTCTCGCTTGGCGAACGCATGCGCTGCGAACTCGTGACGAGCCTCGTGCATCGGCCTCGCGTAATTCTGCTCGACGAACCGACGATCGGCCTCGATGTCGTCGCGAAACTTCAGCTCCGCGAAAGTCTTCGGCAGTGGCGCCGAGAAGAAAACACGACCCTCCTTCTCACCTCACACGATCTTTCCGACGTCGAAGCGCTCTGCGATCGATGCATCCTGATCAATCACGGGCGAAAAGCTTTCGACGGAAAACTCAGCGACGCCCGCCGCGCGTTCGGTGATCGCCGACGGCTAAACCTCACGCTTTCCGAACCGATTCCGGCCGATCTCTTCGTGCCGCCGACGCTCTACCGAACGCCGGCCCAGAACGAATTCGAAATCCGGCTCGAGTTCGATCCGAAAGAGATCGCGCTCACCGAAGTTTTCGCCTGGGCCTCTACGACTTTCGGTTCGCGGCTCGCCGACGTCCAAATGGGTCCGATCGAACTCGAGGAAGTCATTCGTAAGCACTATGAGGCGCCGAAATGACGTATTACCTTCGGCTTGCCAGCTTTCGGTTCCGTGAGCCGTGGACTGATCTGCGTGCGAGTATCGCGAGCTACGCCCTCTTCGCTTTTTTCGTGATTCTCCTCACCGAGGTTTGGCAGCGGTTTCAATCCGGACATAGCCAGTTCTCGAAGGGGGAAATCATTCTCTACGTCGGCGTGACGGAAACGCTCTTCATGACGTTCCTCCGAATGAAAAATATCCAAACCGGAATGGAAGACTTCGCGATTTTCCTCGCGAAGCCCCGGTCTTGGATCGGTCGTGAATTCTTCGGGAATGTCGGTTCTACCCTTGGCGCGAGGCTCGCCTACGTCGCCACGCTCCTCCTCCTCACTCTCATAGTCGAAGCGTTCGGGATTCACATTCCGGTCGCGCTTCCGGGCTTTCTCGCGCGGCTCGGATTTCTCCTCATTTTCCTCTCGGTCCCCCAGGCGCTGCTGACCGCGCTTTTTAGCTCGTTCCGGCTTTCGTTTCCGCAGACGGATTATTTTATTTTGCCCTTCAGTAAACTCTTCCTCTCTTTTGGCGGCGTCTTCGCGCCGCTCAGTGATTTCGGCGAGCCGCTCCGCTCGATCTTTCTCCGCCTTCCCGGATCCGACCTCTTTTTCCAATCCGCCTATTTCGCGATTCGGGGAGAATGTTATTCGATGAGCGTCGGAACGTGGATTCTCCGCGTCCTCATCATCGACGCCGCCCTCTTCGTCGCGCTACTCATCGCCTTTCGCCGTGGAAAACGAAATTTTCAAGCGTGGGGCGGGTGACGATGGGCCGCCTCTGGTATCTTTCCACCCGCGCTCACTTCCTCGCCCACTGGTCGAACCCGTCCCATTTCTGGAGCGGCTTTATCGGCATGGTCGTGAACAACGCCATCGTGATCGGCACCCTCTGGGCGATGCTCTTCGCGGGCCGTCCCGAACTTTCCGAACAAGGCGCCGCCTTCGGTGGGATGACGTTCGTCACGATGACCGCCTGGGGCTTCATCCATATTTTTGCCGGCGGATGGGCCGAGCTCGGTTCGCAGATCGACGGCGGCGGCCTCGATTCGGCCCTCATGACTCCACGACCTCCCCTTGTCCTCACGGCGCTGACCGCTTCGTATATTCCGGCTTGGGGAGATTTTGTGATGGGAATCGCCGGCCTCGCAGTGATGGCGGCGACCCGCTATGGCCCACTCTTCCTCGTGAACGGACTCGTAATGAGCGCCCTCGCTTCGGCCGCTCTCGGCGGAATCTTTATCCTGATCGGGAGTTTAGGATTTTGGGCACGCCGAAATGAACGGCTGACGAATTCCCTGCTCATGGTTCTCATTAGCGTGAACGGCTATCCGATCTTCGATTCGGTCGGCGATTCGCTGAAGTGGCTACTCGTCTTCGCGCCACTCACCGTAGTCGGAGTGATTCCGGCGAGATTTCTACTCCATCCGGACGCGGCTACGTTGGCTGCCGAAACGGCAGCTGCGGCGATTCTCTTTTTCGGAGCGATCGTGATTTTTCGTCGCGGTTTACGACGGTATCAGAGCACGCCGGCATTTACTGGTGCGCGGCAGTAGGCGAACTGTCTAGCGGCCGCCGCGATGGAACGGGCGTTCAAACTCGTGGGGACGTTCACAGTCGCCACTTTCGTTGCGCTCTTCGCCCGGATTACATTCGATTTTATCTGCGGCAGCGTCGACTTTGGAGAAGTGCGAGCCGCGATCATTCGCGAGGGAGCGGTCGGCGTCACTTTCGATGCTTGCGCACGAAACGAATCCAATCCCCATCAAGAAACCGAGCGCAAGGGTAACTATTACCTTGGTATGCATCTAGAACTCTCCCTTCCAGACTCTTCGGCGGGATGCTGACAATACTTAAGGACGAAAAAAAAACCCCCGATACCGCGCTCTGGTACCGGGGGCTTGGGCTTTAGAAAGAGAACCTCAGTGCACTATTACTCCGAGGTTCGGCGCACACTCGGTGATCCCGCGGACTGACTATCCTTGGAGGAGACGAAGCGCGGATTGTGGTGCGGTGTTCGCTTGAGCTAACACGGCCACTCCGGCTTGCTGAAGGATGTTCCCTTTGATGAGGTTCGAACTCTCCGTCGCGACGTCCGTATCCCGGATACGGCTATTCGCTGCAGAGTAGTTTTCCTTTTGAATTGCGAGGTTGTTGATCGTCGATTGCAACTTGTTCTGCTGAGCGCCGAGGTCGGCTCGTGCTCCCGATACGATGTTGATCGCCTTGTCGACGGTGTCGAGTGCATCGCGGGCGCCGTCGGCCGACTTATAGTCGAGTCCTTCGATCCCGAGCTTGCTCGCTTGGATGTCATAGGAATCTGGCTTGAACATAATCGCATCACCCTTTTGGGCGCCGATGTGGAAACTCAAATCATGACCGGCTTTGCCGTTCAGGAGAGGAGTTCCGTTGAAAGTGGTGACGTTGGCGATCCGGTCGATTTCGCCTTTCAGTTGCTGGACTTCTTTATCGACGAAGCCACGTTCCGTATCGCCGATGGTATCAGAAGCCGCTTGGATTCCGAGCTCCCGGAGACGGACGAGCATGTTGCCGATTTCGTTCATCCCGCCTTCTGCGACCTGCACGAACGAGACGCCGTCGTTAGCGTTACGTTCCGCTTGGCCGAGGGACCGAATTTGCGATTTCAATTTTTCGCTCACCGCGAGTCCGGCAGCATCGTCTGCCGATTTTGTGATTCGGGATCCCGAAGCGAGTCGTTGGAAGGCGGTTGCTTGTTCTGCGGACGAATTCTGAAGCGCGCGTGCGGATGCCATTGCACCAATATTGGTGTTGATTCTTAAGCCCATGATACTCTCCCGGCCGGACGTTCTACTTGGTGGGTAGGTCCGAGGTCGTATGTTTGTTCTACCCAGGGAAGTCCCCTGAGGTAGGTGTTCGGCTTCGGATGGTTCCTTTGCCTTACACTGAGCTTATCGGAAAAAAGACGCAGCGCGTTAGTTAAATAAAAACGCTTAACAATTTAACCTATCTCCCCTTTCTTGCAGGGAAAATAAATCAATTTGTTAAGTTTAGAAGACGAGGGGGATCCGGTCGAAATCCGGATCCCCCTCCGTGGTGGATACTAGTAGAGCCTCGGCAACTCGATATTTCGTGACCTAAAACGACCCGGAATTATCCGAGAAGCTTCAGGGCGAGCATCGAGTTTTGGTTCGCTTGACCGAGGACCGACGTCGTAGCTTGGGTGAGGATGTTATGCTTCGTGAGTTCCGCAGTTTCGGAAGCCATATCCACATCGCGAATCCGGCTGTTACCAGCCGAGAGGTTTTCGTTGTAGACTTGCATGTTGTTGATCGAAGACTGGAGACGATTCTGGAGAGCGCCCATTTCAGCGCGGTTTCCGGAAAGCGTCGTGATCGCATGATCGATCTTGTCGAGGTTGTTTTGCGCTTCTTCTTTCGTAGAAACGCTCATACCCGCAACACCGAGAGCTTCCGAAGTCGAGTTCACTTTCTGAACGTCGTATTGGAAACGATCGAGGACTTTGTCGTTCTTCAAACCGACTTGAATTTCGAGTGTGTCGCCTTCGCCCGCGAGGAGCTTTCGGCCGTTGTATTCGGTCGATTTAGCAATACGGTCGATTTCCGAACCGAGTTGTTTAACTTCCTTGTCGATGAAGCCGCGCTCGGTGTCACCAATGGTGTCCGAAGCCGCTTGGATCGAAAGTTCGCGGAAACGAGTCAGGATGTTGCCCGTCTCGTTCATCGCGCCTTCCGCCGTTTGAATCATCGAGATCCCGTCGCCAGCGTTACGCATGTCTTGACCGAGGGAACGGATGTGCGACTTCATTTTTTCCGAAATCGCGAGACCGGCGGCATCATCTGCAGCGCGGACAATTCGGGAACCCGAGGACAACTTCTCAAGGCTCGCCTTTTGGTTACCAGAGTTGATACCGAGTGAGCGCTGAGCAGCCAAAGACTGAATGTTCGTATTAATTCTAAGACCCATACACCGACCTCCTGAGGACGACTAACGAACGCACTCCACCGATTCTTTCTCGAGAAAAGGACGGAGTAATCCATCCCCCCCAAAGAGACACCCTTCGGAAGACGTGCGTATATGCAGTTGTGCGCAGGAATATGCTGTACCCCTGTGCTGACCGAAGTGACCCCTGCAAAACCATTTCGCAGGATTCATTCGTTCAAAGAGCATTTCGGTCAGGTATCGAACAACCTTTAGACGATTTTACTCAGGAATAATAACAGTTCTGATAAGTTACGACGCACTGCATTATGAGTATGAAATGACTAGTTTTTAGTCGGTTTCACGCGGGTACTGGAAAAGCCTTGTTTTCGGCTTTGCCCATTAACATTTGTGAAATAACCCACTAAAACAGTCGGATTAATGCGCTATGAGTCATACGCCTGAGATGAGGTCCGCTGCGGAGTACGGGTCGATTTCCCGGCGGAGAAGTTGGTCGAGAAGATCCCGTCCCGACGAAGTTTCGAACGCTCCGGCGACACTTCTTTCGAGACGCTCCACGAGAATGTCGAGAACCTCTTCCTTCAGGAACCGGCGCCCCTTCACTTCGCGGTGGCCGGACTCCGTCAGCCACGCTTGGTGGGCCGCGATGCCCGCGAGAAGCTCTTTCACGCCGACGTCGCGCACGGCTTCCGTCTTCAAGACCGGAATCATCCAGGTGTTCGCGTCGTGATCGCCCATGCCGACCATCGTGATGAGTTCCTTCACGAGTTTATCGGCTTCGGGACGATCGGCCTTATTCACCGCGAAGACGTCCGCGATCTCCATAAGCCCGGCCTTCATGACCTGGATCGAATCGCCGCTTTCCGGTACGAGCGTTACGACTACAGTTTGGGCTAATTTTAGAACTTCGAGCTCGGTTTGGCCGACGCCCGCCGTTTCGACGAGAATCATGTCGAATCCCGCGGCGTCGAGAACCAGCACGACTTCCTTCGTCGCATGCGAAAGGCCGCCATGCTTCCCACGCGTGCCGAGCGAACGAATAAAGACTCCGTCATCGCTCGTATGCCGCTGCATCCGAATGCGGTCCCCAAGAATCGCGCCTCCCGAAAACGGCGAGGACGGATCGACCGCGACGATCGCGACGCGTTTTCCCTGGGCACGCAAACTCACGGTAAGCTGATCGACCAGCGTCGATTTCCCCGCGCCCGGAGGCCCGGTGATTCCCCAAATCTCGGCGTGCCCGGAGAGCGCGTAAATTCCGCGCATCACTTCGTGCATGTCTTCGTCGCGATTTTCGACCTTCGAAATCAATCGCGCGAGCGCAAGCCGCTTTCCGGCTTTCATGTCCGTGATGAGTTTCTCAACTCGAGAACCCTGAGTGGGGTCTAACTTTCGGGGAGGTTTCGCCACGCTCCAGTCGTATCATAGGCCGCACTTCCGCTGCGCCGCATTTCGACCCGATTTCGCTGGAAAAGCACCCGGCCGCATCCTTATTCTAGGAGGACCGAACGCATCGAAACGTACGACAAAGGACGCGGCCATGGGAATTTTCGACTTTCTTAAAAAGCAGTTTATTGACGTCGTCGAATGGCCAGAATCTCCCGAAGGAGTCCTCGTCCAACAGTATCCGTTTCAGGACCGTGAAATCCAAACCGGCGCGCGCCTCACCGTTCGGGACACCCAGTTCGCACTCTTCGTGAATGAAGGAAAGATCGCGGACGTTTTCGGACCGGGAAACTTCACGCTCGCGACCCGCACACTCCCGCTCCTCACGAACCTCATGAACTGGGACAAGGCCTTCGCCTCCCCGTTTAAATCCGACGTCTACTTTTTCTCGACGCGCGAACAGCTCGACCAAAAGTGGGGCACTTCGAACCCGATCACGATTCGCGATAAAGAAATGGGGCCGATCCG
>JBBQMV010000072.1:0-9753 GCA_038329315.1 Bdellovibrionia bacterium
CCAGGAGTTCGATCACCGAATCCGGAAGGCAATCCGGACGCGTACCGATCGCAAGTCCTGCGATATCGGGATGTGAGAGCGCTTCCATGTAGATCCCGCGAAGGTAGTCCGCGTCGGAGTACGTATTCGTATAACTCTGAAAATAGGCGATGTGCTTTTCGGAACCGAAACGTTCGCGCGTTCCTGGAAGACGCGAATCGATCTGGGCGGTGATCTCGCCTCCCCGGCCTTGCTTGCCGAAAAAACTCGAGCTGCCGCGAACGTCGCAGAAAGTACATCCACCCTTGGTAATCGTTCCGTCGCGGGTCGGGCAAGTGAGCCCCGAGTTCACAACGACCTTGTAAGTCTTTCCGCCGAACATTTCGCGGAGGTAACGGGAGTAATGGTAATAGAGAGAATGATCTTCAGCCGGAGTCGGTCTCGGCACTAAAGGGAGCGAGCGGTCACCTGACGGCTCAATGCCGATCACGCCCTAGACTCCATCGGAGTAATTTTCATCGCTTCTAAAGCCGCGGCCGCGATCGCAGGACTTCCCACCGGCGGCGCCGTCAAGCCCGCGACCGGAGCGATCTCCCAAGTCTTATGCTTTTCAGTTCCGCGTGCGGTTCCGAAGATCGAACGGAGCTGGCCGCAGGCGGCGGAAATATCGCGACCGCGAGAGATCCGGACCGTAGCGGTGATTCCACCGTCGAGGAGGTAACGCTGGAACTTTTTCACGACTTCATCCGCCGGGCGTTTAAATTCCGAACCCGAATGTTCGTTAAACGGAATGAGATTCACCTTCGACGGAATTCCGCGAATCAGCTTCACCACACGTGCGGCGTCGGCGATCGAGTCGTTGAAGTCCTTGAGCATGACGTATTCAAACGTAATCCGGCGATGCGGCCCGAGCGGAAAGTTCCGGCAGGCGTTCATCAGCTTTTCGAGATTCCACTTTTTATTCACCGGCATGATCGCCGAGCGCTGTTCGTCGTTCGAGGCGTTCAGCGAGATCGCGAGCGAGACATCGACGCGCTTCCCGAGTTCTTCGATCGCTGGAACAAGACCGGAGGTCGAAACCGTAACCTTACGTTTTGAGAATCCCATGCCGTCTTGGTCGAGCATGATGATGCAAGCCTTCGAAACGGCGTCGAGGTTATGGAGCGGTTCGCCCATTCCCATGAAGACGATGTTTGTGATCGGCGCGCGGCGACGAAGTTCGAGCACTTGCGAGACGATTTCATGGGTCTGGAGCGAACGATCGAGACCTTGCACGCCGGTCAGGCAAAACTTACACGCCATCGCGCAGCCGACTTGGGAGGAGATGCACGCGGTGAGGCGTCCCCATTTTCCAGAGTCGACCGTCGCTTCAGATACGCGGCCCGAGAAACGAACGCCGTTCGCCATTTGGACGGCTTCCGGCACCGGACGCGCTGGATTTACGGCGCCCTTCGCGTTCACGCGCGCGGCTCGTTCTTGAGCCTCGGCTTTCGCATCTTCTTTTTCAGTGAGGCGATCGATCGCTTCGTTTCCGGATTTCTCCTGAAGCGCGGCCGGGATGATGACGGACTCGATCGTCTTCGTATCGGGAAGCGTCCACAGAAACTTATGGGTTCCGTCGAGCGCTTGGTTCGAAACGCGTTCGGTAAGGCGGAAGATTTCGACGTTCGCTTTCAGCCAGACGCGAAGGTCTTTCGAGATGTCGGTCATCTCATCGAAGTCGGTGACGAAACGCTGATAAACCCAGTGGAAGAGTTGCTGAGCGCGATACGCGGCTTGCTTCTTCGCCTTCCGTTCCACTTCCTCTTCGCCAATATCGCGACCGCGCACGCGTGCGTACGGGAGGATGAGTTCCGCGAGGTCGGCCTTAGTGAGGGACTGAAAATAGATCATGGGGGCCAACCAGTAACACGCCGCGCGAATGGTCTCAACAACCGCGGAGCCGAAGGCGAGCATTTATGGCTTGCGGAAAGCACCCCGAGACGGGGTCAACCCTAAATCGGATCTATATCAATGAAATCATTGATATTTTAAAATTTTTAGGCGCGGCGTATCCTAAAAAATTCCGCGCCAGCCCACGAGCGCAGCGACGCCGAACCGGAAGGGGTGCAGACTCATGCGGTTTTGCTTGAGCGCACGGGCGAGGTTCTTCCAGGTCGCCGAGACATTTCCGGCATCCGACCATTCGTCGAAGTCCGCACGGTTCATCGCGAAGCCCTGGACCGGTACCCGGTGGCGTTCGCGAAGAATCTTCGCGACTTCGCCGAGGTCACCGCGACGCTCCTGGGAGACCGCCGATAGATCCGGTTCGTTGAACTCTTGGAGTTCGCCCTTCCGGAAAATGAGGAGAATCGAACTCGCTTCGAGCGTCTCGCTTCCTTCGAGGTGCAAATAGATTCCGAAAGAACTCGGGAGGAGCTTCCCCCACCACGAACGAACCGCGGAAAACACAAAATGTTCTTCCCAATCCGGGATCACGCCGCGGGATGGTTCTAGCTCGTCACGAAGCGCCAGCACTTGCTCGTAGATGCCGCCGTCGGTCTTCAAAATCTGCGCGATCGCGCGGTCCATCTCGGCGATATCGATCGCGACCGTCTTCCGATTCGCTCCGATCGCGTTCATGGCTTCAGCGACGGGCGCGCCGGTCGAAAAGAGAAGGTCGTCACTATCTCCGACCACCCGAAGAACGCGGTCCGCATGGTGCGCGATAAAAACGACGTTCGACTGGGATGAGCCCTTCGACTTCTTTCGCGGATAAAGCGTGCGGTGGAGCGCGTCCCAGTCTTGGCCAAGATCCATTTACCGGCCCGCCTTAGACTTCGTCATTTGAACACTCCTGAAAAGTCGTCGCCCATTTGGAAACCGGCGAGCTCGTTCGCTGCCGCTTCGTCGGCCGCGCGAGCGGTTAAACCCGTCAGATTTCCGGCGTCTCGCTTTTCCAGGCCGGATTCGCCGAGTCCGGTGACCGAAATCGGGAGCACTCCGCACGGCGGAGTCTCCAGCTCGAAACGGTTCGATTCGGCAGCGTCGTCGGCGGCTTCTGCAGTGGATGCGCCCGAAGCACGAGAAAGGACGGCCGAAAGATCCGCGATCGTCACTTCGTTTTCGAAGCGAATTTCCGCGGCGACCGTAGCGCGCGAACCATTAAACACGAAAAGTCCGGCGCGCCCGCTCCCCGCCTCGAGCCCACGCTTCAGGCAGACGAGATCGATCCGCGGATCGTTCACGCCCATCTCTGGAGTAGCGCGTGCGAGCGAAAGCATCGAAGCGACAAACTGTTTCCAAGCCGACGAAACCTGCGCGTTCGTGGCACCGGCGCCTACCGTAATCGGATCGAACTGCACAAGCTTTCCTTCGCCCGCTCCGTAAACGAAGTAGCGAGTGCCGATATTCAGGTCGAGCTTCGCGCGCGTCCGAATCGCGGCATCGAAATCGGCACGCACCGCGCTCGACATTGGTTGGTGCTTCGAGAAAACGAGCACGCGACCGGATTCGACCCAGTCGATTAATTTGTGCCACTTTTCGGTGGTAAGAATCACGTTCGGCTCGATGAAGACGATCTTCGCTTCCATCTCCCAAACGAGGGCTTCGGGCGAAGCGATTAACCGCGCTTGGGTATCGAGAGCGAGCCGAAGCTCCGGCCAGAAGAGCGAGCTCGCTTCCTTCGTAACCGCGTCGGTGACTTTACCGTCGGACCAAAGATGCCCGGTGAGACAGAACGCTTTCGTCTCGAGTTCAAGCTCGCGACCGAGGAGGGTCTCCGCGAAAAGTTCGACCCGCTTCCGAAACGCATTCGAGAGCGAAAACCATTCGGCCTCGTCGAGAAGGATTCCGCCGCCTCGAGAACCGAGGAGGAGAAGCGATTTCAAAATCAGATACTGCTTTTCAGAATCCGTCAGCCGCGTGAATGGTCCGAATCCGGTCCAGTGCAGAACCGGCGCCGCACGAGCCTCCCCCACCATCGCTTGGCGAGTAGCCGCTTCGGCGATCATGCGATCGAAAGCCGGGAAATCCGGCATTCCGCGACCCGTGAGCTGGAAAAGATTCGAATATGCGAGGCTCGGATCGGCCTCCGGCGTGAAGAGTTCGGCCTGAACCACGTCGACGCCAAGGGAGCGCTTCCGAACCTGCTGTGATTGGCGAATGCGGAAGAGCTCTTCAGCGTTTTGCTGGAACTGTGCGCGGAAGAGCGGTTCGTTTTCCTTCGCCTTCGGCACGATGCCGAGACCACCGGCGGCGAACTCGCGAAGGTTCGCGTAGTGATCGAGCTCATTTCGGAACGCGAGTTCAGCCGCGTTCGAACGATCTCCGTTCTGACCGCGGAAAGCGGCGAGCTGGGAGCCCGAAGCTGGACGATAATATTTGAAGAAGCTTCCGGTGAGCACGAGTTGGAGCGACTCGAGAAGCTCGGGCTGCGCGCGACCGAGTTCACCGATCATTCCGTCGAGCTTCGTCAGAAATGCGTGGTAGCGATTCGTGAGCTCTTTTGCATGAAGCGTCGGCATCGCGAAAATCCGCGGAGGTAGAATCACGGTCGCGGGAGATTCATCGCGGTTCCGGGCTTGGATCTCCGAGTTTTTCGCCAGGTCTTTCGGAAGTCCGGCGTAGAGTGCATGCACCCCGACTTCCGGGGAAAGAATCAGCGTCGCGCTCATCTTCCGATCGGCGAGCATCTGTAAGAATTTCGTGAGGCTATGCGAGATGTCGTTCTCGGCAACTTGCCACGGCACGAACGTGGCAATATGCGTAATCCCATTCCGCAAAAGCAGATTCAACTTCGCAGCGAGTCGCTGGGGTTTCAATTCCCAGTAGTTGACTAGAATCTGCAGGGGGTAAATCGCTGTTTTCCCTGGGGCGCCCATGATGTTAAGAATGATTTCATAGCCCAAGTAAGAAAGTAAAGAGGTCGTCTATTTAATGTGGTTCTTTTCTGACGAACAAAACATGCTTCTTGAAACTGTGCGTCAGTTCTCGCGCGACGAACTCGGACCGAAGATCGAACATCTCGACGCCGAAGAAGGCTTCAATCGCGAATCGTTCTTTAAAATGGGCGAACTCGGACTTCTCGGCATCACCGTGAAGGAAGAAGACGGCGGCGCGGGATTAGGCGCGGTCGAAGCGACGATCGCGATGGAAGAAATGGGCGCCGTCGACGCCTCCACGACGCTTTCCTACCTCGCGCACGCGATTCTCTGCGTGAACCAAATCGGCGCGAATGGCTCCGCCGACCAAAAGAAAAAATACCTCCCCGACCTCATCTCCGGGAAGAAACTCGGCGGCATGGGCATGTCCGAACCGGGCGCCGGCTCCGACATGCTTTCGATGACTACGAAGGCCGTGAAAAATTCAGACGGCTACGCCATTACCGGCGGAAAAACCTGGATCACGAACGGCCCGAACGGTGACGTATTCTACGTCTACGCGAAGACCGGCGATACGAAGCGCGATGTTTCGACGTTCATTTTAGAACGCGGGATGAAGGGTTTTTCGACGGGTAAGAAATTTTCGAAGATGGGAATGCGCGCGAGCCCGACGGGCGAACTCGTATTCGAAGACATCCGCGTACCCGCCACCGCTCGTGTCGGCGACGAGGGCGGATCCGTAAAAATGATGATGAAGAATCTCGATCTCGAGCGCGTGACGATCGCCGGCATCTCGCTCGGCATCGCGAAGGGCTGCTTGGAAACCGCGACCCAGTACGCGAAAGAACGGAAGCAATTCGGAAAACCGATCGGCGCGTTCCAGATGATCCAGGAACGGCTCGCAGAAGGTGCGTCCCAGTACGCCGCCGGCCGCGCACTCACCTATTCGGTCGCTAAGATGATCGACGACGGGAAACTCGTAGGGAAAGAGTCCGCCGCCTATTCGGCCCAAGCGAAACTCCAGGCTGCGCAGATGGCGACGAAGGTCGCCCTCGACGCGATCCAGATCCTCGGCGGATACGGTTATACCCGGGAGTTCCCCGTCGAACGCGCCATGCGGGATGCGAAGCTCATCGAGATCGGCGCAGGCACAAACGAAGTCATGCGGCTCATCATCGCGCGCCAAATGCTCGGCGACGTCGCCAACATGTAAGGAGTCGAACATGAGTTTCACCGATAACGAAGTCCAAGCCGAACTCCGCGCGCTCACGAGAAAATTCGCCGAGAACGAAATTCGCCCGATCGTCGAAAAAGACGAAGAGGAAGAAACCTTTCGTCCGGAGATCATCCGGAAACTAGGCCTTCTCGGACTGACCGGCGTTCCGGTTCCGGAAGCTTACGGCGGAGCGGGCTTAGGCTACGCGGATTACGTCGTAGTCATCGAAGAACTCGCGCGGGTTTCCGCGTCTTACGCCGTTTCGGTTTCCGTCACGGGCTTAGCCCAGATGATTATCGCGTCCGGCGGATCCGAAGAGCTGAAGAAGAAGTATCTGCCACCGATGGCGAGTGGCGAGATGGTCGGTGGATTCGCGCTATCCGAAGCCTCTTCCGGCTCGGACGCGGCTTCGCTTCGCACTGTAGCGAAAAAGGACGGCGATCACTACGTCCTGAACGGAACGAAACTCTGGATCACCCAGGCCGACTCGGCCGGCGTACTCGTGATCATGGCCCGTACGGGTGGCGAAGGCGCCGCGGGCGTATCGGCGTTCGTCGTCGAGACGAAATCGGCGGGTTTCCGTTGCTCGAAACGCGAAAAGAAAATGGGGCTCTCGATTTCGCACACGATGGAAATCGTCCTCGAAAACGTGCGCGTTCCGTCCACGAACCGCATCGGTGCGGAAGGCGAAGGCTTCAAGGTCGCGATGAACGCGCTCAACGGCGGACGGATCACGATTTCGGCGGTCGCCGTAGGCGTCGGCCGCGGCGCTCTCGAAGTTTCCGTCGCGCATGCGAAAGAGCGCGAGCAGTTCGGAAAGAAAATTCACGAGTTCCAGGGCGTCTCGTTCCTACTCGCCGACATGCGTACGCAGCTCGACGCTTCCGAGCTCCTCTTGCGACGAGCGGCCTCGCTCCGAGACGAAGGAAAACCGTTCGCGATCGAAGCGTCGATCGCGAAGCTCTTCACCACGGACGCGACGATGAAAATCACCACGGACGCCGTGCAAATCCTCGGAGGCTCGGGTTACACGCGTGACTTCCCGGCGGAACGTTACATGCGCGAGGCGAAGATTCTGCAGATCTTCGAAGGCACGAATCAGATTCAACGAGTGATCATTTCGCGTTCTCTGACGAAGTAGATTTTCTACTCGTTGCCCTTCGAGTCAACGCGTGATCATTGGCCGAAGTCTGACGAAATAGCGACGAACGGTTCCCGGGAACTGCGACGGCTGATTAAATCGATCGGATACATCTGCTTACGCATTCAATCACCACTGAACTTCGCCCCGTTTCGTCTCCAGCCCGGACCAATGAGCAAGAAGCTCGCCGTCGACGAGCGATTCTCCCCAACCCGTAATGCACACCTGATCCACATTTTTCATCAATCGCCGGATCGTCCGAAGGTGCTCCTGACAAAGAGGACCCTCGATCGCTTTCAAATAGCCATAAGCATAAACTGTTTTCCGACCATCGCTCACATCAATAAGTAACTCTTGGATCGGCTTTTCTTTCGTTTCCGAAAAATCTTCGCAATGCGCACGGACGATAGTCGAATCGAAACAACGCGTAATGGTGCCCTCTAAGCTGGCTTTCCACTGGTATCGCAATGCAAGTGCATCGGATGAAAAAAGAGTACCCAAAAAGATAAATATCAGAAATTTCATGCCGATTCGCCTTTCCGAAGTTCCGCCAAAAGATCTTCAAATTTTTTCTGACCTTTTCTAACCAAGCTTTTTTTCTTCAAGTACCCTTTGTATTCCGCTACCGCTTCTTCCCAAGTCGCTTGGTGACCAAGATAAGCACTCGCTCTCTCCTTCTTGTAGAAGAGCCATCGAATCGAGCTCCGGGAGCTGCACGAGAATATCAATGTCCTGCGGCGATTCTTCTTCGCGCGCGAAGGATCCAAAAAGGGAAATCCGAAGCACACCGAGCGGTTTCAGCGTGTCGATGATGAGCCTTTTTATCTCGTCGCGGCTTTTCGGTATCATAGTAAAAAAGTACCACGCAGGAAGGCTCTATGGAATCTGCTCGAACACCGAGCGGTTCGCAAAAGGCAGAAATAGCACGCCGCGTTTTATGCCGATCTGAGGAGAGCGCGCGTTCACGCACCCAGTTCGAGCGAATCGAGTTCACTCAGGAGTGTGGGCGTGTGCGCCGCCTTCTTCAGTGCGTTCGCAAAAATTCCGCCCACGTCTTCCCGATTTCCTTAACTTCGCTTGAGTTTCAGGCACTTATCGCTTTAAATTCCATCCATGTCGATTACCGCCGCCCGCCTCGGATCTTCCCCGCTCATGTTCGATTGGTCGAATCTCATGCGTCCCGCGAAATCCCTCGCGGGCAGCCCCGGCGCCGGCGCGGCCTACCTCGATGCTTGGGGCAAATTAAAGGCGCGCTTCACCTCCGGCGAAATCGGATTTTACGATTCGCTCCTCGATACGAAAATCTCGGACATCGACGCTTCCGAAAAACTCGCAAAGGAGCTCCTGGCCTCCGGCCGATATACCGACGCCATCTTCCTCGGAATCGGCGGATCTAGCCTCGGACCGATCTCGCTCTTGGCGGCGCTCAAGCATCTCTCGAAGGACGGGCTAAATCTCCACTTTCTCGAAAATCCGGATCCGATCGAATGGCGCGAAGCGCTCGCGAAACTCGATCCTGCGAAAACGCTCGTCACTTGCGTAACGAAATCCGGAACCACCTTCGAAACACTCGCTCTCTATCTTCTCGCGCTCGAGTGGCTCGGGTCCGCGCGCTGGGCGACCCACACCGTCGCGATCACCGATCCGACGAAGGGCGATCTTCGGAAGTTCGCGACCGAAAACGGTATTTCGACGCTTTCGATTCATCCGTCGATCGGCGGACGCTTCAGCCTTTTTTCGCCGGTGGGGACTTTTCCGGGATTTCTCGCGAATCTCGATATGCGCGCCTTCATGAAGGGCGCCACCCAGGTCCGCGACTACTTCGAAAAAACGACGGTCGATGCGAAAGCGGCTGAAAAAAACGCACTCTTCCAAATCTCTGCCGATCTCCTTGCCCACTACGCCGCGCGCCCGATTCATGTGATCATGCCGTATGCTTCCGGATTGAAACAATATGGCGCGTGGTTCGTTCAGCTCTGGGCCGAATCGCTCGGAAAAGATCTGAAGGGATTTACTCCGCTCTCCGCGCTTGGCGCGACCGACCAGCACTCGATCCTTCAGCTCCTCCGCGACGGACCGGATGATAAAGTGACCTTCTTCCTCGCCGTAGATTCGGTTCCAGACGAAGTGAAGATCCCGCACCTGAACCGTCTCCGCGATAAATGGACGAGCTCGACGTCGCCGGCGTTCCAGATCCTCGAGGGGCACACGCTGCACTCGCTTCTGAAGGTAGAGTATCAAGCGATCGCCCTCACGCTCGCGAAGCGCGGGCGGCCGAACTTCACCACCCACCTCGAAGCGCTCGATGAGCGGAACATGGGCGCCCTCTATTTTGCGGGCTGCTGCATGACGGCGTTTACGGGAACTCTCTGGGGGGTCAACCCTTTCGACCAACCCGGCGTCGAAGAGGGAAAGGTCTACATCCGTGAATCCCTCACGCGTCTCGCCTCGGAGCGCCTAAGCGTTGACGATTCGGACAATTCACCGGTCGCTCGCCTGCGAACCTACGCGAACCGAGACCCGAATAGCGGCTCGGACAGCAGTAACTCGTAGCC
>JBBQMV010000073.1:0-9639 GCA_038329315.1 Bdellovibrionia bacterium
ACCCATCCCATCTCGGGATGAAACAGCGCGTAGTTTCGGTAGATCCATCCGTAGCTCAGGACGATCAGAACCGCTATGGCGAGGTTCACGCACTGAGCGAGGTACATCGTCCCGAGGCCGATGAGACTGTCCTGGAAACTATAGAAATCGTTTCTCCGGATAACGCAAAAGACCACCTCCGCCGCGATCAGGAGCATAACGAACGGAGCGACTACGCCGTAGACATTTTCGATCATGGCCCTTAGCGTCCTCCTATTCAGCCGCCGAGGCATTAACCCGGGTTAAGAAACGGATGCGGGACGAAGATAGAGAACAAATGAAACACCTCTTTGCGATTCCAGATCGCGAATGGGATTCCATTCGGCCACTTCTCCGTCACGAATCTTACGCAAAGGGCGATTTCGCAGTTAGGGAAGGTGCGCTCTTTCGGAGTGTTGGATACGTCCTCCGCGGGCTCCTCCGGAGTTACCACCTCGATGACGCAGGCGTCGAAAGGACGAAGGCGTTTCGCTCCGAAGGTGGAATGATTTCGCCCTACGCCGAGATCCTTCGAGGCGAACCGAGTCGCTCGAACATCCAAGCGATCGAATCGAGCGAAGTCATCTGGCTGCCCTTCGACGCGATCAACGAAATGTCGAAGGAATCTCTATTCTGGATGGGACTTCTCCGAGCCCAAGCTGAGAAGAACTTCCTGCTCAAAGAGCAGCGCGAATACGAGTTTTTAAATCTCTCCGCCGAAGCCCAGTACGAACGGTTTATTACCGAGGACTCCGCGCGACTCGCGCGGATCCCCCAATTCCTCATCGCCTCGTATCTCGGGATTACTCCCGTCGCCCTCAGCCGGATCAAATCCCGCCTGGCTTCGAAATCGAAATAAACCTTATTGGTTCATGATGTAAGCGAACATCAGCGGAGCGACGATCGTAGCGTCGCTCTCGACGATGTACGACGGTGTCGTCACCGACAGCTTACCCCAGGTGATCTTCTCGTTCGGCACGGCGCCCGAGTACGATCCGTAGGACGTCGTCGAATCCGAGATCTGGCAGAAGTAGCCCCAGAGGCGGACATCGTCCTTCTCGAGATCTTGGCGAATCATCGGCACGACGCAGATCGGGAAGTCGCCCGCGATACCGCCGCCGATTTGGAAGAAGCCGATCGAGTGCGACTTCGAAACGCCAAGGTACCACTCCGCGAGCGAGGTCATGTACTCGATACCGGAACGGACAGTGTGCACGTTCTTGACCATGCCCTTCAGGCAGTAAGACGCGTACATGTTCCCGAGGGTGGAATCTTCCCAGCCCGGGACGACCATCGGAAGGTTCTTTTCGGCCGCGGCGAGGAGCCACGAGTCTTTCGGGTCGATTTGGTAGTGTTCCTTGAACTTCCCTTGGAGAAGCGCGCGGTAAAAGAACTCGTGTGGGAAGCAGCGTTCGCCCTTGGCTTCTGCGGCCATCCACTGCTCTTCCATGATCCGCCAGATTTTCCGCATCGCCGCTTCTTCCGGAATGCAGGTATCGGTGACGCGATTCAGGTGCTTGTCGTAAAGGCGTTGTTCGTCTTCTTTCGTGAGATCGCGGTAGTTCGGAACGCGCTCGTAGTGATCGTGCGCGACGAGGTTGTAGACGTCTTCTTCGAGGTTCGCGCCGGTGCAGGAGATCGCGTGGACTTTCCCTTGGCGAATCATCTCGGCCAGCGAGAGACCGAGCTCGGCGGTCGACATCGCGCCCGCGAGAGTCACCATCATTTTACCGCCGGATGCGATGTGGGAGTTGTAGCCTTCGCAGGCATCGATCATCGCCGCCGCATTGAAGTGGCGATAGTGGTGCTTCATGAAGCTAGAGATCGGACCGAGGTTCTTCGTGGACATGGGAATCTCCTAAACGTCGTTTCTCTGTAGGTTCATTTCTCTACGGAAGCGATCGCAGATCTTAGCCGTTCAAAGCCCACACCTTAAGCTGAATTCCGGCCGATTTACTGAAAGATGGTGGACTGGTTCTACCCGGTTTCCCGGGGAGGTCAATAGCCACTACTTGCGATCGACGCATTCCTCAATCGCTGGGCACGGCGCTTTCTTGCATTGGACTTCTTGCGCTATGCAGTCCTGATTTTTCGCGCAATGATTCACTTCGCACTCACCGTACCGAAGTTTTTTCTTGGCCATTGGAGCGCACATCGGGACGGCCGGACAAGGAGCCTCGATACATTGGACGTGCTGGAGAACGCATTCCTGACCGCTGGCGCAATGAATAGCGTCACACCCGCCGCCGATTGCCGAAACAGAAAATGCGGAACTCAAGATCAGGACGAGCGAGAGGCAAATTTTCATCTTTAAAAGCTCCGCCTTACGCGAGCGCCGTATAGATCCGGTGAACGTCGTCGTGATCGTCGATGCCGGTTAGGAAAGCGATCGTTTCCGCTTTTTTCTCTGCGTCGAGTTCGACTTTATTCTTCGCGAGGTAGCTCATTTCGGAAAGCGTGATGAGCCACCCTTGGGCAGCGATTGCCTTGTTCACGGCATCGAGATCCGCCGTTTCGCAAAAGAAGCGTGCACCGGTAGAACCGGCTGGAACGTCTTCGGCTTCCAAAGGCTCGACGTTTTGGGCGCCGGATTCGATCGCGACGCTTTCGATGTCATGGGTTCCTTCGCGCGTGGCTTCGATCACGCCCTGGCGATCGAACATCCAGCCGACGGCGCCTTGATTTCCGAGCTGGCCCTTACGGAACAGAACGCGGATATCGGAAGCCGTACGATTTTTATTATCGGTGAGGCACTCGACGATGACCGGAACTTGGTTCGGGGCGAAGCCTTCGTAAACGATGGTTTCGTAATTGACCGGTTCGAGAAGGCCCGCGCCCTTTTTAATCGCGCGCTCGATCGTGTCGCGGGGCACCGACTGCTTCCGGGCGGATTCGAGGGCAGCGCGGAGTCGCGAGTTATTCTGGGGAAGGGGGTCGCCGAGCTTCGCCGCGACGATGATTTCCTTGACGAGCTTGCCGAATACGGCTCCCCGCTTGTTTGCATTTGCCTGCTGCCCTGCATGTTTCCATTGTGCGCCCATGAACACTTTTCTATCCTTCACTGAACTATAAAATCGAGGCAATTATGACCCCTTTAGAATCCCGCAACCCGACGACCGGTCTTCTCCACGACACCTATCCGGAAACTCCGGAAGCCTCGGTGGAGGCGCGGCTGGAAAGTGCTGATAACGCCTATCGGGAAGCTCTCCTGCTCAAGCCAGACGACCTGATCGCCGCCCGCTCCCGGATGCTTCGCCACGCAGCAGCAGTCTTGGAATCCCGCGCCGACGAATTTGCCACGATCCTAACGCGCGAAATGGGAAAAACGCTCGTTTCGGCGAAGGCCGAAGTTCTGAAATGCGCGAAGTGCTGCCGCTACTACGCGGACCACGGGTACACGATGCTGAAACCCGAAGTCGCGAGACTTTCCGGCGGTGCCCACGCCGAAATCCGCCACGAGCCGCTCGGAGTGATTCTCGCCGTCATGCCCTGGAACTTTCCATTCTGGCAGGTCATTCGGTGCGCAGCGCCGATTCTCCTCTCCGGAAATTCTTATGTACTGAAGCACGCTTCGAACGTTCCCGAATCCGCGCTCGCGATCGAATCCGTTTTTCACGAGGCCTTTCGTCGCGAAAAACTCGATCCCGCGGCGTTCGCCGCCTTCCTTCTCCCCGCTTCGCGAATCGAAAAACTGATCAGCGATCGGCGAATTCGTGGCGTGACCCTCACCGGTAGCGAAGGCGCGGGCCGAAAAGTCGCCGCCGCCGCGGGCGCACACTTAAAAAAATCGGTCCTCGAACTTGGCGGAAGCGATCCGTTCATCGTCTTCCCGACGGCAGATCTCGAAAAAGCCATCGAGACTGGCGTCGAATCACGGATGCTTTCGAACGGGCAATCCTGTATCGCGGCGAAACGCTTCCTCATCCACGAATCCCTCTACGAAAAGTTCCGGGACGGACTGGTCACGAAATTTAAAGCGTACCGGATGGGCGACCCGATGAAGGCCGATACCCAGCTCGGGCCCCTCGCCGGAGAAAAAAACCGGGCGGACCTTCACGCTTACGTGACCGACGCGAAAGCAGCCGGAGCGAAGATCGTCCTCGGCGGAGAGATTCCTCCCGGCGCCGGATACTTCTATCCCCCAACGATCATCGAAGGTATCCCCGAAAAGGCAAGGCTCTACCGTGAAGAGGCGTTCGGCCCGATCGCTTCACTCTATAAGTTCCAGACCCACGACGAGATGATTGCGATCGCGAACGCCCCGACCTATGGACTCGGCGCTTCGATTTGGACGACGATCGATCACGAGATCGAACTTTGCGCCCGACGGGTCGAAAGCGGTCAGCTCTTTGTGAATGGCCTCGTCGCGAGTGACCCGGGCATTCCGTTCGGCGGAGTGAAAGACTCCGGTTACGGGCGCGAACTCGGGTTCTACGGAATCCGTGAGTGGACGATCACTCGCACGATCGTAAAGACCTAACCCGTCCCGAATCTTCGCGGATATCGGATTATTTTCCCGATCAAGTCCGAAGAAAGATCTTCGCCGTCGCGCGCGAGGTGAGCCCGAAGAACGCGACCTCTTGGTGATTCGACGGGAGCTGCTTCATAAAGTACGTCGTCAGGTTCAGATCCTTAGCGATCGTTTTTCCGAGACGCTCAGCAGTCATCGCGAAATCGATTTGGTTCAGTTTAAGCGTAAAAAATACCCCTTTTAGGCCTCTTTTTAGATAATCTACGAGCGGTTTGATCTCGCGAAGCGCGATCTTCGGCTCGGCGTTCATATCGAGCACGATCCACTCCGCAGCGGTCGCCTCGGGAAACATCCAGTCACCAATACTCGAATCGATCCGGACGAAATTCGGATGTCCGAGTACGACGGGCGCCATCACGGCGCGGTCGACGCCCGTGACTTTAAGCCCGCGTTCGAGAAGCGAGTGACAAGCTCCGCCCGGTGCCGAGCCGATCTCGATCACGCGCTCACCCGGTTTGAAAAACGTTCCGCCCATCTTCCGCTCGAGAAGCGCAATCGCTTCTTCAATTTTAACGGAAGCGCGTGATGGCGATTCCGGAGCGCGTTCGATCCGCGATTCGCCCCCCGGCCACCCAAACTCAGAGTCACGCAAATCGGTCAGCGCAAACCAGACTTCCCGTTCGGATACCGCAATCACGTTCAGTATGCGTTCGCCCGGAGAAGCGCAGGTGTTCCACTCTCCGACCGGCCCGAGCACCTCGAGGGAGCCCGGAAAGCGCGACTCGAAATCATCCGAGGTCATCACGCGCGTGACGCCTTCTTCCTTCGGATTTTTTTTCGTGAAGACATCGATCCCGTGAATATGGCGGAACCCCGCGCCCGCGAACGTGAAGTCACGGAGCGGGGCGAACCCTTTTCCTTCGATCCATTTGCCGACGAAAAACCCCGTCCGAAGCGGGAAAATGAGTGTCGCCGTCGAGGTCGGGCGCCAGTCAGCCGCCTCGCCCGTAAGCGCTTCCGACTGCTTGAAAGAAAGAAAGCCCGGCCGCGAAAACGAAAATTTCGCGCCGAGGAACTTGATACCGAACTCGTTCTTCACGAAGTCTTCCTGGTCTTCGCGCGCGAATACGACCAAAAAAGGCGACCGGAGTTCGGGAGTGGGGCCGCCGGAGGCGTCCGTCACTGAAAGCTCGTGATGCGGAAAAGGCCGGCCTTCGGAAGCGCCGGACGTTCGCTGTATACCGTATCGACGAAGACGTGCATCGCGGAGGGGAAAATATCCGAAAGGGCGATCAGGTTCGGTGGCTCGTTTTCGAACGAAGCGACAAGATTCCCGAGGGTCCGAACCGTCTCGGCCGCTTTCGACTTATGCTCGAGATCGTCGAGTTCGAAGTTCTTTTTCAGCATCAGGCGCGTCCGTGGGCGGTGGATCGGGAACCGATCGGCTACTAAACGTGCGTACGTCCCCTTGCCCATCCCCGGTTCATCACGACCGGTGAGGTAAACAATCTCGGTCCCGAGCTCGTAAGCATGTTGGACGAATTCGGGGGCGCCCGGATACGCGTGATCAAACGCGAGATACTCATTGGTGAAAAAACGGCGATTCCAAAATTTTTGGGTGGAACGAAGAACGGCGTCCATTCCCTCGTCGGAGAGGGAAAGCCCGATTTTCCCGAACGTATCCTTCAGCGAATAGCCGATTTGATCCGGCGTGAGCGCGGCGATGCGGTCACGAATCGGTCCGTGATTTTTACTCTCGGGATCTTCGATCCATTCCTTCAGGATCTGATGCGATCGAGACTCGACATGGTAGAGGGTCGAATCGAGATCGAGAAGCAGCACGGGCTGCGCGCCCGCCTTTTTCTCCGCTTCGATCCGCGCGTGAACCTGTCCGAGAACTTCGGCATTCGGAAGCGGAGGGAAATCGCACGAGTCGATCCAATCGCGGCGGATTTTGTGGGTTTTTGACATGAGCGGATGTTCTAACGAGAGCCCCGACCTGAATCAAGATCGTTTTAAGACAAACTGCATTACGGGGATGGGCTTGGCGCCGGGCTTGGCGTTGGTGCTGGCGTTGCCGCGCTCGCAAGCGTCGCGAATACCTGGAGCAGGTTCAGGCGATCCGCTTTGAAACGCGGTTTGGTCGCCATCCAGCCGAGAAACCCCGCGCTACCCAAAAACCGCTTCCAAGCGTTCATCGTATCGTCGACCGGCGGACGCCCCTTCGCGAGCATGTAAGTGAATACGGAAATCAGTTTCGAATCGTCGGGTTTTAAATCTGCCTTCTCCGCGAGAATATTTCGGAAAACCGGGAAAGCGGCATTCGCTTCACCTTTGTCAATGAATCCGTCCGAGTTCGTATCGAACCTCAGAAACAGTGCCTCGACGTAGTGGAACAAAATCGGCAACGCATCACATTCATCCGAACGAAAATAAGCCGTTGGCAGAACTTCCGGCTTTCGGATTGAGAGTTCGACGTTATTTTGGAACGCGATTTGCTTTTGCTCGTCGAGCGATTCGTAAAAGCTGATCAACACCGGAAAAGCTTCCCAAAGATTCGCGGTATCGCGGTTCGAGGACTTGAAGTTGAATATCTTTTCCCGAAAACACGTCGGCTCGATGCTTAGTTTACCGTAAGCATCTAAATCGCCGGTCTTGCAAATTTCGGTGGCGCGTTTGTGAAGCGCTTTCCCCATCGGATTCGAAGACAAAATGTAAAGAACCAGCTGGGTTCCTTCGTCGATCGAAATCAGGTTGTTCCCATCGGACGTAGGCGTAAAAAGGGACGCTTCGCGGAACCGATTTTTCGCGTCTTTTTCTGGCGTATTGATGTTCTTCGCTACGAGTTTGAAGTCGATGAGGATTTGGTAGTAGTCGCGGATCAAGTTGGTGAATTCGTCTAACGTAAGGCCGTCCGTATCGACGTTCGAAGCACGTGTCGGTACATCCTCGCCAACCATGTAGCCGAGCACCGCGCCTTTCAGCAGCGGCTTAAGCCAAGTATATCGGTAAAGTTCGCTGTAGAGGCGATCGCGCGACTTGTTTTGGCCATCAAACACACCACCGGAAGCGTCTTTATCCAGTATGGCATACGACTTTCCGAAACTTGCTTTCAGACTTTCTCCGATATTAACGGCCGCGACGGTCGCGCCTCCCGGAGTATTTTTTAAGATCTGGCGAACATCGGCCTTCGCAATGGCCGCATTCGAAATCATCGCACTTTCCGGAAACTTCCGATCCGCGGTCACATTCGCGTATAAACCCTCGAGGTACCGGGAACCGTCGATGAACTCACGAAGCGTGATGCGCAGATGGGCGATATGGTTCGACGTCAACCGCACCGCACGCCGTCCGGTCGAGCCCAGGTCGGTGCCGCCGAAGAAATGCTGAAAGAGAGGAATGATGACTTCGCGGAGGGTCGACTTCTGGAACTTGATCGATCCGATCGAGCCATCCCAATCGAGATTATCCATCGCCTCTTGGATGAGGGTAAATGGAATTCCCGGAACTGAGGTGCAGTTCCCGTTCGATTTGAGGTTCGCCTTCGGGCAGTTCCGCGCCAACGCGTGATCGAGTAGATCGAGCGATTCGTTCAAGACGACATTCAGACGGGCGCGCCCATTCCCACGCGACCAATCTGGATACCGACCCTGGAGGTTTTGGTATTTCAGGTAATTCCCGAGCCAGAGTGCGCCGTCGGTGAAAATGATCTGCCATTCGGCGGCCGTAACGGTACCACGCGGGCTGTCCGGCGAAATGAGCATCTGCTTGAAGATACCCGCCAGATGGAGATTCGACCGAATACTACCGAGAGCCCCCCCGGCGCCCGGAAAAGCCTTCATCACTTCGTCGAGGAGTCGGCCCATTTCGTCGAAGGAATAGGTCGAATCTCGCTCGGTGATTTGGTGACCGAAAATCGCGCCGGCATCCGCGATCGCCTTTGCTTCGCGCTCGAGGTAGGCCAAGTCCGCGTTCTTCGATCGTTCGATGGAGATCGGCATCGATGGCTGGAGCTTCACGAGAATATCTCGGAAAACTTCGAGAAGGTGTTCGGCGCACTTCAAGTCTTCTCGGGTAAAATCCGTCGCCTTTCCGCCGACTAAGGCCTGTTTCACGCGCATAAGCTCGCGCAGAAATCCGTCAGAGAAAGTCACATCTTCCAAGAAATAACGCTGAAGGAAGTCGCGGACTTCTACTGCCGTAAAGCGGTCGCGGTTCTCGCCTTCGACGAGGTCACCAAATGTCTTTAAAGCGTTAATCGCGCAAGTCGTAACGGCATTCACGTCGGCCGCGTTCCCTTTTCCATCGAAGTAGAGAACGAGTTTCGCATTCAGGTTACTCAAACATCCGAGATTTCCTTGGCTGAGATCTTGGGAACGCGGGCGCGGAGGTCCTTCGTTCAGCGAGCAACCTGCGAGCGCCCCGAAACATGTGGCGGTAAGGGCAAGCGATACGAGGCGCTTAAAAAACATAGGTCACCCCCCCAGCTACGCGATCATTCTCGCGGTAACGGTGGATAAAGTCATTCCCGCCCGCCGAATCGCCCGTGAAGGACGTAAGGACGTCGGTCGCCATAAAGAGGCGCCAGTCTCGATCGGCGGCGTAGCTGAAGTTCCAAGAAACGATCGTTCCCGGATTTTTCATGTCGAAAAGGAGGCGGAAATCGGCAGTGAGTTTTCGCCAAGTCGGAAACTGGGCGCCGAGGAGGAACGCGCTCTTATACGGATAGCGCGAATCAAACTGGCTCGCGTCGGGGTACTTCCCCGAAACCGGCGGATCGGTTCCGAAAACGCGGAGGTAACTCACCGAAACATTTCCGCCATTCGCCCCGCCGAACGGATTCACCGTAAAGGTCGGGCTGATCAGGTACATGTTCCCGACTTGTTGGCTCGTGCGAAGTTCGGGAAATTCCACGTGGTCAGTCGGTAGATCGGCGACCCCCGAAAGTGTAGCCGTTGCGCGCGCCGAGCGCGCGCCGATGTCCATACTTGCGACGTGGTGGTAAGCGACGCGCGGATAAATCGTGACGCGGGCGTCATTGCTGTCCATGAGGTAGGCCTTGTCGTAGCTGAGAAGCAGCTGGTTCATCGGCTTGTACGCATAGCTGACCGCGCCCCACATGCCCTTTTCCTCGCCGATCGCGAGCTGGG
>JBBQMV010000074.1:0-9555 GCA_038329315.1 Bdellovibrionia bacterium
TACGTCAGGAAACGCATACACGGTTTGTATTAGTTCCGCGGCTCCGCTCAATCCTTACGGTCCCGAATTTCCCGTTTCGAGTACTCAAGGGACTTGCCCTAAAGAGACGATCGCAGGCCCAGAGACCTGCACCGGCGGGACCGTGTTCAATGGCGATCCCGTTACTCCGCGCTGCGTGACGAGTAACTCGTACTGCGCGGGTGGCGGTGGTACTGGGAACTACGTCAGCACGATGAATGCGGGCTATGAAATGGTCGCGGTTCAGAACCAGCATTTCGTGAATGCTCCGGGTGAAGATCCGAATTTACAGAATTCGGCCGCCACGGCGGGCACTTTCTTAGTCGGGAAGACTTCGCCGACGAGTACGGAAAGCGGAAGCGTCCAGGCGTCTACTTTTAAAGCGGGTTCGGCGGCGACCGGTTCGTCAGGATACTCCCCGGGCGCGGGCGCGGGCGCGGGTGCGGGCGCGGGAGCGACGGGAGGCACCTCGTCTACGAATGGCGATAAAAACGCCGCCACCGCGAATGATTCCGCTTTCGCATCGAAGGCGTTCGCAATGGACGGTTCCGGCTACTCAAACGGGGCCGGCGGCGCAGGTGGTGCGGGCGGTGCCGGTGGCGCCGCTGGTGGGGCTTCTTGGTTCGGATCCGGCGGAGCGGCGGGCGTGACTGCCGGAACGGCGACGGCGGCCGTTAGTTTCGATAAGAAAAAGGGGGCCGACGGTGCCTCACGGGGGCTCGCTTCGGCCGGCGCTCTCAACGTCGAAGATCCGGCGAACTACTTCCTCATGAGCGATATCTCGGTTTCGCTTTTCAAACGCGTAACCGACCAATGTCGCAAGAAAGAGCGCAGTCTCTATTTGACCCAAATCGAACGTCCGTCGAATCCCGACGCTAAATAGCTAGTCGCGAAGCTTAACGCGCATCCCACGGCGCCAGAACTCGCTCGCGCGCAGTTCGTGCCGGTGAGGTGCTTCGGGTTCGCAGAGGAGGACTTCCTTCTTTGCACGCGGATCGCGCGAGAGTGGATCGGTGAGGACGAGACGTTCATTCGGAGCGGCCCGATCCGGATTCGGATCATTTTTAGCCGTGATCCAAAGGTAAGAATACTTCAGCCATTCCTTTTCCTTCGAAAGGCCACGCGAAAACCAACCGAACCATTTGCCCGGAAGTTTCCCCGGAATACTGAAATGGCACCAATCGCGGCCGGAGGCCAAAGGGCAATTTCCGGCGTGAAGGCAAGGTCCCCAGATCCGGGACGGATCCGCCGCGACGAGTTCTTCCGAAAAGAAAAAGTCGCGAAGCTGCGAGAGCGTTTGGGAAGGCGTGCGTGAAGCGGGTTCCGCCCAAAGGATTCCGCCGCCGTCGTTCGTGAGTTCGAAGAGGTGTCGGAAGGGTTTCGGGTCCGGCGCGCCGTCCTTCATCGGAAGGTATTCGTTCACGGTATGACCAAAGAGTGCGAGCGAGACCGGAGATTTTTCACGGTAAATCGTCTGCCAAAGATCGCCGACTTGGAGACGAACTGAAACGCGTCCGCGCGTCTTCGGGAAGGATTCGCCGATCCGCTTGAGTAGAGCGTCGCCGTCTTTTAAGATCGTCGAGTTCTGGTCGAACAAAACGAATTCAATTTTCGCCGGGAGCTCTTCTTTCCGTGCGAGCAGAAGAACGAGAAGCGCGATCGAGGCCGTCGCGGGTCCAGCTCCGAGATCGATCACCCGGAGAGTTCCGGATTTTTTTGCCTGCGCGAGTGCAGCGTCGATGGCCTTCGTGTGGAGTTGGAAAAGCGCGACGAATTTCGCGGCTTGGAGCGGAAGGAAATAAAGTAGATAGCTCGAGCGATACTTTTCGTGCGCGAGGTAATCCTGAAGATTTTTCGGACGCGCGTCTGTGAAGAGATCCGAAAGCTCGCGTACGCCCTTCAGAAAAAATTTTCCGTCTTCGGTGGAGAAGGGCTTTCCCTTCCAGCTTTCGCGTGGGGAGTAGCGATCCTTCACCCAGGTCGGAAGGCAGTCGTCGAAAAACCAAGTCCAGGACGGCGGAAAAATTACGGCGGACGCCGCCTGTTCCGCTTTGCGAATCGCCGCCATTTCGGAAGCGCGAATCGCCGCGGACTTTCCGAGTGGCTTTACGCCTTTCGGGCGCCCGATGATCGGAGGAGGCGCGCGAACCGGTTCGTCGTCACCGTCCTCGTCGTCGAAAAACTCATCGTCTTCTTCTGATTCCGAGAATTCGTCGGAAGGCGGTAATTCCTGCCGAGTTGCCCGCGGCTGAAGATTTACTTTCAGGCGTTTCTTGCCGGTATCCGTCGCGGTACTCGCGCGTACGCCCGGCTTTTGGCGGTGATTTTTTTTCGGTTTCATTGAGCCTCAAGATTAGCACGGAACGGGGAGTTGGGCATGTTAAAGTCGAAGGATGGGTATGGATACTCGCCAACTGAACCGCCGACATGACGTTCTTCGGGATGCTTCGAAATCGATTTGGAAAGAGCGCTTCACCCAGAACTTTCAATTTTACTGCCCGATGTGCACGACCCCGCGAAGGATCGGGATGAGTCCGCGGCCGGGTACTCCGCTGCATTTCGCGCAAGTCGCGATCACCACGGTATTGATCGCGATCGTGGCCGAACACTTCTACCCGTGGATCGGATGGAAGGGGTTGGTCAGCTTCATTCCTCTCTGGATCGGGTTCGAGACGATTTACCGCGGACGCGTACGCGCGAAAGTGACCTGCTCGAAATGCGGGTTCGATCCCGTTTTATACTTAGTTGATGTAGAAAAGGCTCGGGAAGCGATCCAGGACCACTGGCGGAAGCGGTTTGCGGAAAAGGGAATTCCGTACCCCGAACCGGCGCTTGAAAATGACGCCACGCCCCCTCGGGGCGCTGCGGCATCGACGAAGAAATCCCGAGCAGTCTCCGAGGATTCTGCGGCCGCCTCACTCGAAGGATAGATTCCCGTGCGGCATGTGAGGATAGCTTGACCAGAGTGAATCCGGACCGTAAACCGTCAAACATGTCAGTAAATAAAGTTATTCTGGTGGGGAGACTGGGTCAGAATCCGGAAGTTCGGTACACGCCGAGCGGATCCGCAGTTGCGAACTTCAGCGTCGCGACGAATGAGGCCTGGACGGATAAGAGTGGTCAAAAACAAGAACGCACGGAATGGCACCGTGTGGTGGTTTGGGGCAAGCTTGCTGAGCTTTGCAACCAGTACCTCCAAAAAGGTCGCCAGTGCTACGTCGAAGGACGTCTGCAAACTCGGGAATGGACCGACAAAGACGGTGTGAAGAAATACTCCACCGAAGTCCAAGCTCAGACCGTCCAATTCCTCGGCGCCGATCGTGCTGCCGGTGAAGGACGCGCTCCGAACGCTGGTGGACCTTCGGCCGGCGGACCGACGATGAACAACACCGCTCAAATGGGCGGCGGTTCTAACTTCAACGATGCCGGCGCAGGAGCCGGATTCGGCATGGGCGCACCCGCCGAGCCTTCGTTCACTGAAGACGATATTCCATTTTGATGCGAGCTCTGATCGTCGTCCCTACTTACAACGAAGCTGAAAATATCAATCAATTGGTGGAGGCGATCATCGCCTCCACCCCTTCGTCTATCGACGTCTTAATCGTCGATGATAACTCTCCCGACGGTACCGGCGCCCTCGCCGATATCCTAGCCGTCCGTTACGAACCTCGCGTGCACGTTCTTCACCGCGAAAAGAAGATGGGTCTCGGAACGGCCTACGTAAATGGCTTCCGGTGGGGGTTGGCCCGCCCGGAATACGCCGCGATCATCGAAATGGATGCCGATTTTTCCCATCACCCTTCCTATTTAAAGACGATGCTCGAAACGCTCGAGGTTTCTGACGTCGCGATCGGTTCACGTTACGTCCCGGGTGGCGGCACGAAAAACTGGGGGATTGGACGTAAGATTCTCTCCCGCGGGGGCGGAATTTATTCGCGTTTCATTCTTGGCGCCCCGATTCGGGATTTCACGGGTGGTTTTAACGGCTGGCGGCGCCCGGTTCTCGACGCCGTTGATCTCGGGTCACTTCGGAGTGATGGGTACTCTTTCCAAATCGAGTTGAAGTACCGGGCCTTTCTGCGGGGCTTTCGAATCCTGGAATTCCCAATCATCTTCGAAGACCGGAAAGTCGGAAAATCGAAGATGAATCGTCGGATCGTCTTCGAGGCGCTAGCTCGGGTTTGGGGATTCCGCTTAAATTCCCGCAAGTTCTTGACGGCTTCGGCGAGCACTCACTAAACTAAGGGATATGCTCCCGATTCTCCGCTCGGCTCTCCTATCGCTCCTTTTTCTCTCGCCCGTGCTGGTGGCGGCCGAAGAATTCGTGAAGCCCGTCGTCGACGCGAAGCCGGCGGCAACGAAGAAGAAAGCGTACTCCGCGATCCTCGTCGATAAGGCGACGAACACCCTCGAACTCACCGACCTTCAGGCCGGCGAATACGTCGTCGTGAAAAAATTCCACGCCACGCTCGGAAAGACGAAGGGCGATAAGGCGCAAGAGGGCGACCAGAAAACACCCGAAGGAATTTACACGTTCAAGGCGCTCCTTAAGCCGCCGGGGCTTCCCGCAAAATTCGGCCACATGGCGTTTTACGTGAACTATCCGAACGACTTCGACCGCATTGCGGGTCGGACTGGATATGGCATCATGCTTCACGCGACGGATACGCCGACGCGTTTGAACGAGAATTACGACAGCGAAGGATGCGTCGTTTGTAATAACGATGAGCTCGCGGAAATAGCGCCGTACATTCGCCTCGGCCTTACGCCGATTCTGATTTTCGATAAGCTGACCGACGAATACCGCAAGCCCGGGACGGACCCGTCGATCCAAAGCTTCTTCGAATCGTGGATCAAGGCTTGGGAAGCGCGCGATATCGATGCCTATATCGGCCACTACCACTCGGATTTCGTCGCGCAGAAGAAAGACCGAGATCAGTGGAAGAAGTATAAGGCCGCGCTGAATACTCGTTACGTCGATATCTAGATCGGGCCCGAAGACGTTCTTTACTATAAGCACCCTAAGTACTGGATGATCACTTTTACGCAGAATTATCGCTCGAAACTGAAGAGCGGGGGATGGGGCCATCGTTCGCGCGGGACGAAGATCCTTTACGTCGCCGAGGAAGCCGGTAAGCCAAAAATTATCGCCGAGACTTATACGCAGCTGATGTGGTGAGCGGGTGAAGGAAACTCACGTGGAAAGTCATCGCCCCGCAATCGCGATCCTCGGAGCCGGCCTCATCGGGAGTGCGCTCGCGATGGCGCTCGCGGAAATGGGCGCGAAGGGCGTCGTGGTTTACGATCCGGATCTCGAAGGAACACTTTCGAGTTCCGAACTGAACGCGGGAGGGGTGCGCGCTACCTTTTTCCAGCCGGCAAACATCCTTTGTTCTCGCCTCTCGATTGATTATTTTGCGGCCCATGCGGAGGAAGTCGGCTACCGCGCGTGCGGGTACCTCTGGCTTCAAACCGCGGAAGGCATGGCCCAAGCCGAACGGTCCTTCGAGAATTGGCGCATGGCCGGTTGGCCCTACGAAGTCTGGGATGTGGAGAAGCTGAAGAGCTACGCCCCTTGGATCGATAAGACCGAGGACCTCGTCGGTGCAGTTTTCGCGCCTCGCGACGGGCTTTTGAATCCGAATCTTCTTAAACTCCATTTCCGCGACCGCGCGAAGGCGGCCGGCGCGACGTTCGTCGATCGCCATCTCCTTCGGGATGCGAAGGTCAGTGCGGCAGGCGTCGATCTCCAGTTCGAGAAACTCGGATCGAATCCGTCGCGCGAAGAAAAGGAAGCGGCGTACCGTTCACTCGAGAAAATCGGCTCGGGTTCGGGTGGTCCGCGAATCACTGCGGAACGAGTCGTGAACTGTGCGGGGCCGTGGGCGAAGGAAGTCGCGCGGATGCTCGGATACGACTGTCCCTCTCAGAACGTCCGTCGCCAGATTTCGCTCTTCGACGCCCGCGACGTCGACCTTTCGAAATGCGGGATGATGGTCGATACCTCGGGCGTCTACTTTCATCCGGAAGCGGGATACATTCTCGGAGGAATCGCGGAGCGGAGCGAACCGATCGGGCAAAATTTCGATTACTCCGGCGAAGAATACTTCCAGGAGAAAATCTGGATGCCACTCTCCGAACGTTCGACGAAATTCGAGGCCCTTCGCCATCGGAGTGGGTGGAGTGGCCTGTACGAAATTTCGCCCGACGAGTCGGCGATCATTGGAGAAGTCGAAACAGGAGTGCCAAGGGGAACTGACCGGGTTTTCGAATCGCATTCCTATTCTGGTCATGGAGTCATGCATAGCTACGCGTGCGGGATCGCGCTTGCGGAACGAATCTTACACGGGAAAAGTCGCATTCTTGATCTCGATGTCTTCGCGGGATCGCGATTCGAGCGCGGAAAACTTATGCCTGAAACGGCGGTCATTTAATGAATACTCTCCTCGGTTTTGATGCTTTTCCACGCGCGCGTGAAGTTTTAAGGTCCGGACTTGCCGAAGGGGTCTATCCAGGATGCGTGGCGGGAGTTTGGTCGCGCAAAGATCCAGATGTGTTCCATTTCGGATGGGGCGGCGTTCGCCGCCTTCGTATCAAGGGACTTACAACCCAGCCAATGGAGCGCGATACGATTTTCGATCTTGCTTCGGTTTCTAAAGTTTTCGCTACCGGCGCGCTCGCGATGGCGCTCGTCGAGCGGGGGTGGATTACTTGGGAAACTCCGGTACAGGCGATTCTAGCCGACTTTCGGCATCCGGGGATTACGCTCGGTGACCTCGCCGCCCATACCTCGGGATTACCCGATTGGTATCCATTTTTCTCCCAGATGCGGGAGATCTTCCAAACGGCCGAACTCGAACGGATTGCGGTTGATGAACGTCAGTCCGTCATGCGCGAAGTAGTGATGGAGGTCGATCTCGATCGCGCCCCGCGTACGAAGGCGGTTTATTCCGACATCGGATTTCTCGTGCTCGGTTTCGCGCTCGAAGAGGTGAGTGGCCTGCCGCTCGACCGTGCTGTCGAACGCTTCGTCTGGCGTCCGATGGGCCTTTACGAGGACCCGACCCATGGAAGGACGCGAGGTCCGTTTTATTCACGAACGATCGAACCGGCGTTTCGTGGACGGAATGAAGCCGTCGCCGCGACCGAGGACTGCCCGTGGCGCCGCGGGGTCCTTCAAGGCCAAGTCCATGACGACAACTGTTGGTCGATGGGAGGCTACGGTGGTCATGCGGGAGCTTTCGGGGATGCTCGGACACTCCTTCGTTTCGGGCGAAAGCTTCTCGACGGCTATTTTTCTCCGGCGGTCACGCGTCAGGCCTGGACCCGCGTTCTGGTGCCCGCAGGCTGCGATCGGACCGTCGGGTGGGATACTCCGAGTGGCGAAACTCCGGCGCTAGGAAAATTTTTCTCAGGCCAGTCCGTCGGACACCTGGGATTTACAGGAACTTCGTTTTGGATCGATCCCGTGAACCAGGTCGTCGTGACGCTCCTCACGAACCGGGTGCATCCGACGCGGGAAAATACCAAGATTAAGCCGTTTCGGGGCCGTTTTCATGAGGCGCTCGCGAATGATCTTTTCGGTCTTTAGGACTTGAACCCACTTCCGATATTGACCACTCACCGCCGCCGAGGAGACAATCTTTGTCTATGTCCTCCGTCTCTCCCGTAACCTTACCGGCTTTTTCTGATCTGAAGCGAGTGCACATCATCGGCATCTGCGGAACGCTCATGGGTGCTTTCGCAGCTTTTCTCAAACGGCGCGGAATCGAAGTCACCGGTAGTGATCAAAACGTCTATCCGCCGATGAGTGACGTCCTTCGGAGCGCGGGCATTACGCTCTTCTCGGGTTACCAGGCGTCGAACCTCACGGGCCTCGCGCAGAAGCCCGACCTCGTCATAATCGGAAACGTGATCGGGCGGGTGAATCCAGAAGCTCAGGCCGCACTCGAAGGTGGCTATGTTTATACCTCGCTCCCGGAGGCGATGGAAAAACTCATGCTGGTCTCGACGCGGAATATCGTCGTTTCCGGTACGCACGGAAAGACCACGATCTCGAGCCTTCTCGCGTTCGTCCTTTCACATGCGAACCGCGATCCGAGTTATTTCATCGGGGGGGTCTCCCACGATCTTCCGAACAGCTTTCAAGTCACCTCGCTATCCAAGGGAGCCCCCTTTGTACTTGAAGGGGACGAGTACGACACCGCGTTTTGGGACAAGGTTCCGAAGTTTAATCACTACCTTCCGGATGATGCGATTCTGACCTCGGTCGAATTTGATCACGCCGACATTTATGCCGACCTTTCCGCAGTAAAACGGGCATTTTCAGGCCTGGTTTCACGGATTCGTCCGGGCGGGCGACTGATTGCATGCTTCGACTATGAATCGGTTCGAGAACTTTCGCGCGAGGCGAAGGTGCCGGTCATTACTTACGGTTCGAATGCGGAAAGCGGCGCGCGTTTCGTGCCGAGAGATATCAAAGTCGATGCAAACGGAATTACTTCGTTTACGATTCTGGACGAAGGCAAATCAGTGGGTTCGCTTCGGCTTTCTATCCCGGGCCATCACAACGTTTTGAATGCGCTCGCAACTTGGATTGAGGCGCGAGAATTCGGATTAACCCACGCGGAGATCGAGGCCGGCCTCGCGGCGTTCAAGGGCGTAAAGCGTCGTCAGGAAGAGCGGGGAGAGGTCTCCGGCGTACTCGTTATCGATGATTTCGCCCACCACCCGACGGCGGTACGGGAAACCCTTCGCGCACTTCGGTCAAAGTATCCGGGCCGCCGCCTCGTTTCCGTATTCGAACCGAGGAGTGCGACTTCACGCCGGAAGGTATTCCAAAAAGATTACGGCGACGCGTTCGGCGAAGCGGATGGTTGTTACATTGCCGCTCCTTACGATCAGAGTAAAATCGCTCAGAATGACCAGTTCTCGAGCGAGCAGCTCGTCGAAGATATTCAGTCCCGGGGCCGGACGGCCGAATGTTTCCGCGAAGTCGAAGAGGGCGTCAAGCGGGTGACGGAAGCTTCGCGGCGGGGTGATTTGGTCGCGGTGCTCTCGAACGGTGGATTCGGCGGCTTTATCCCGAAGCTCTTGGAATCGTTAAAAATCCAGGGTCCGCGGTAGTTTAAATCCTCGAAATGAAATCGATTTTCCCCGCTTAACCCGGAAAATTCCCTTCATTTTCCCCCCGATGGGGCCGATGTACTCTTAGACGTTCTCGGTCTTTAACTGTCTCGCCCAAAGAGGGGATATGTCGTCTGAAGTCCTCAAAAAATTTGGCCGCTACTTCTTGCTCGATTTGATCGCGCAAGGCGGGATGGCTGAAATTTATCGCGCTCGCCTCGCTGCCAAAGACGGCGCGGGTCGGCTCGTCGTCGTGAAGCGGATTCAGGCGGGCTTCGGCGGAAACGCCGAGTTCCTTCAGATGTTCAAATCCGAGATCAAAGTCACGATGGGACTCAACCACCAAAACATCGTGCAGGTTTATGACTTCGGCGAAGAGCAAGCTCAGCCGTTCATCACGATGGAGCTCGT
>JBBQMV010000075.1:0-9541 GCA_038329315.1 Bdellovibrionia bacterium
GGCGAGAAGAACGGGAAAATTAAGGTGACCTGGGAACGCGAAGGAAAGCTGATCGACCAAACGATCACTCCGACCGCGACCGTGAACCGCGGTCCCCTCCTAGACAAATCGACGCAGTATACGATCGGCGTGATTCCGAACATCGTTTGGGCCGAACCGAAGACGATCATCGAACGGACCCTGAATCCGTTTACGCTCGTTTATCGTGGAACCGAGCGGATGCTTATTTTTACGTACCGAAACTTCGTTTCGATCAAGAAGATGTTTACGGGTGACGTTTCGGTGGCGACTCTGGGTGGCCCGATCCTTATCGGGAAGATCGCCGGCGATTCGCTTTCTCGCGGCCTGGTGGCTTTTCTCTCGACGATGGGAATCCTCTCGATCGGCCTCGGCGTGCTGAATATCCTACCCGTCCCGGTTCTGGACGGCGGACATATCATGCTCCTCTTGCTCGAAGCGATTCGCGGGAAGCCGCTTTCGATGAAGCAGCTCGAGGCGGTCCAAATGTTCGGGCTTTCGATGATCGCGGTACTGATGCTGGTCGTTCTGAAGAACGACCTGACTCGACTGCCGTTCTTTAATTAGTTCTTTTCGTCGATCTTCGAAATCTTCCGAATCATGGCGTTCTCTTCCTCAGTCGGGGAACGGTCCAGGCTTTGGACTTCATTCAAACCGATCGGCGACAGACCATTCAGCACTGCTGGTGATACGACAATCGGCGCACTTTTCGTTAAGAGCGAAATCTTTTCTTCCAAGACCGAGATCGCGTTCACGAGCTGGGTATCCGTTCCCGTCGCGCGGTCAAGCGCGGTCGGCTCGAGGATGAAATCCGGAAGCGTTCCGTTTCCTTCGATCAGCTCTCCCGTCGGAGTTTGGCCTCGGATCACGCCATACCGAAAGCTGAACGGCGAAGTTGGGAGGTCGAATACGAGTGGTGTACCGGTCCCTCCGCCAGTCGCTTCGCCGACGAACGTCGCGAGGTGGTTTCCGCGAAGGGCGGCGGAAAACGTGTCGCAGGCGCTGAAGCACCAAGGGCTGATGATCGCGACCACGGGCTTCGAATAGTGATGGCCCGCGAGGGGGGCTATCAGAAGATCGTGCCACTGAGCGAACGCTCCCGTCGCATCCGGAGTAAGCGTGAAGAATTCAGGCGACATCGCAAGCGTATAGTCGCTCAAGCGTTCACTGCGCTTGTAACGGACCACCGCTTGGTCGATGAGGCGCTCGATCACGCGGTCTCCGGAGAGGTCTCCCCCGCCGTTTTTGCGCAGATCGATGACCATCCCGCGCGTCCCAGCGAGGCTATCCACCGCGGCGCCGATTAGGAAGTCGTCTTGAGCGCCGCCGAAACCGTCGAGTTTCAGATAGCCGACGCCGTTTGGAAGAATCTGGGCCGAGACTTGACCGCCGCCTTGATCAGGTACGCCTGCGGGTGCGGTGACCGGCTTCGGGCTGATCGTGAACGCGCGTGGAAGAGCGACGACTTTCGTCTCACCCTTCGCGAGCGTCTTCACGGTTACGACGAAAGGAGTGGAAGCATTTTCGACGCCCATCACGTCGACGATCCGACGCCCGGCCCAGAACCGCCGCATGCGCTCGGTACTTCCGCTGCTCGCGTCCGTAGCGGCCGCGGTGATCGCCTCTTTCACGGTGAGATTATTCACCATCGTAATTTCGTCACCGACGGAAAGTCCGCCCGAGCCCGCGCCCACCGCCGAGACGATCAGCTTTTCGTGATCGGTTGCCGGAGCGAGAACTTCGACCCGAATCGGGGCGGTATAAATTTCAAGCATGCTCACGTCGGCTTTCGTCAGCACGTTCACGTGGCCATCGTGGAATGCGGAGGCCCACTTCCGAAGCGTGAGGTAGAAACCCGTTTCGGTCGTCTCGGTCTTGATCGTATTCTCGAGTGTTTCTGCGAGGACTGCGAAGTCGGTGCCGGTATCGGCCTTCTTCAGATCCCAGTAACAGTAGATCTGCTTTCCGACGTAAACGACGTAACGAAATTCCTGGCGACGGCTCTGGCAGGTGGCATCGCACTGGGCAGTCGGAGTCGGATCGCCGGCAGTGGCCGTATCGAGAGCGACGAATTTTTTAAAACTCAGATCGGGTTTCGCCGGGCGAGATTCGGAACATCCTGCGAATACGAAAAAGGCGGCGAAAACCCCGATGACGAACGATTTTTTCATGCCTTGGTTCTATGGGGGACCCAGAAAGATAACAAGCCGAAGGTCACTCACCCCGCGAGCGGCGAAGCGCCGCGTCAAGACCTGTTCGGTCGGTCGATATTGAATCTCGCGGAGCGAACGGGCAAACTCACGGACTATGAAACGCTTGATCGCCTGGGACACCTCTTCGAAAGTCGGCGCGCTCGTCGCGCTCGAGTGGGACGATCGGGCGGCGAAGGCGGGCGACCTCGTTCCCTACCGTCTCGTAAGCGAATGGACTTTGAATGTCGACGCCGCCCAGCACTCAGAGCGCCTCCTCTGGGGCGTGCATCAGATGCTCGAAGCTTGTGCGTGGAAACTTTCCGACATCGATTTTTTCGGCGTCGGCGTCGGACCCGGAAGTTTCACCGGACTTCGGATCGGAATCACCACGGCCCGCACGCTTGCCCAGACGCTCGGAAAACCCCTGATCGGAGTTTCGTCGCTCGCGGCGCTCGCCCGACCGGTCGGCCTCCACTTCGCCGATCGAACAGAGCGCGTGATCGTGATCGCATCGTCGGACGCGGCGAAGGGCGAGCTCTTCGCGCTCGTCGGAGCGGCTCGTTCGTTGAAAGAATGCGTCGCCCTGGCCGATGGAGATTTTCCAGGGCTCTGGAAACGCGGCGTGGAAGAAGAAGTGCTCACGCCGGCCGAGATTGTAAAACTCGTGAAAAAGAAACTTTCCGAGGGGGCCTCCCGCGAAAAAGCGCTCTACGTGAGGATCGGCGAGGGAAAAACTCGGTACTCCGACATTTGGAAAACGCTTCCGAAATCGAAGGAAATCGAAATACCGATTCCGTTTAGCGATCACGTTCAAGGCCGTTTTCTCGGGCAACTTTGCTTCGAAGGGATTCAGGCGGGACTCGCGCGCGCGCCGCTCGAAGTTCATCCGCGCTACCTCCGCGTCGCGGATGCCGAGAAAAAATTAAAATCCGGTGAGCTGAAACCAGCGCCGATGCATTCTCCTTTTAAAAAGAAAACTGAAAATTGAACTCACTCGGACCCGTATTTTCCTTTTTATCGGCGGGAACGTGGGCTTACGGCTCTGCGAATTATTCGAAACTTTCACGAACCTATCGCCCATTCGACGTGAACTTCACGCGCGCTCTCTTCGCCCTTTTTTGCTTTATCGTCGCCGTACTGGTGACCTGTGGCGGACCGGTCGGCGGGTACGAAGCGGTTCGCGCTATTCCCGGCACTAACGCATTCTGGCTCCTGGTTTCGATTCTTGCGAGTTATACGATCGGCGACGTCCTCTTTTACCGGAGCACGATCTCACTCGGTGTTCCCGGCGGAATCGCGATCGCGTCGGGCTACCCCATTCTGACCGCGCTGATCGGCCTCATCTTCGAAAACCAAGCGATGCATGGGGTCCAGTGGGTCGGGCTCGTGCTCGCCGTCGGCGGAATCGTGCTCGTGATTCTGAACGATCCGAAGGGCGCCGATAATTCCGGACAGGAAGTGAAGGCCCACCCGATTTTTAAAAAGAAATGGGTCGGTGTTTTGCTCGCCTTCGGTACCGCCGTCGCCTGGGCGCTAAACGGCTACGCCGTCATGAAAGGCGGCCAGGGCTTAGACGCTGCGGTCGCGAATGTCTTTCGGATGGCGATTGCCCTGCCGATCATCGCAACCTTTTCCCTCGTCGTGACCAAGTCGGGGATCACCCCGCTGCCAAAAACGGTGGTGAGGAGGTACGCATGGGTATTTTTCGCGGAGACATTCCTCGGTTCTTACTTCTTCATGTACGGCCTGAGCCACTCGTCGCTCGTCGTCGGAAGCACGCTCGCCGGGCTCGCGCCTGTGCTCTCCGTTCCTGTTTCCATCGCGCTGAAACTCGAAAGATTCTCGCTAGTTCGCACCGCCGCAGTCTTGACCGTAGTCGTCGGACTCTCCTTGCTTTTTCGATGAAATTGCGAAAAACTCCGACGTGAAGCCATGCGTAAAATTTATATTATCCCGAACTTAGTGACGACGGCGAATCTCTACTGCGGATTCACCTCGATCACTTCGGCGATTCACGGTGATTTTCAGTCCGCCGCCTGGTTCATCATGGCCGCCGCCGTGTTTGACGCCCTCGATGGACGCGTCGCCCGGATGGCGAAAGCGACTTCGAAGTTCGGGGTCGAGTACGACTCCCTCTCCGATCTCATATCGTTCGGAATGGCGCCCGCGCTCCTGCTTTATACTTGGGCGCTCGAACCCTACGGGAAGTTAGGCGCCCTGGCGTCGTTTCTTTACTGTTGCTGCGCGGCCCTTCGTCTCGCGCGCTTTAACGTGAATACCGAAACCGTTTCGAAAGCGTTCTTCCAGGGCGTCGCTTCTCCGATCGCCGCCGGATCGATCGCGACTTTCGTGATCTTCAATCTCGCGACGGGACTTCCCGCCGATGGGGGCTGGTTTACCCGCGAAGCCATTTCCCTGGTCCAAGCGCTGGCCCTCGGTTCCCTCATGGTCTCGAGCATTCCGTTTCCTTCCTTCAAAGAGCTAAACTGGCGTTCACGTTCGAGCTTCGGCTACCTCATGATCGCCGTGATGATCATGGTGCTGATCGCGGTTCGTCCGGAGATCACGCTCTTTATCGTCATCGCTCTTTACCTGATCGCGAGCCTCATCTGGAATGGCTACCGCATGATCACCGGAAATCCGTTGGTGCTGAAGCCAGCGAAAGAAGGATCACTTAAAGAATGAAGAAATCGGGATTCACGGTCGCCGTCGTCGGTGCCACCGGAGCGGTCGGAAAAGAAATGCTCGAGGCGCTCGACGTCCGGAAGTTCCCGTACGCCGAGCTTCGACTCTTCGCTTCTCCGCGCTCGGTCGGGCACGAGCTGAAGTGCGGCGGCAAAACCTGGAAGTGCGAAGCGCTTGCGAAGGGCTGCTTTCAGGGTGTGGATTTCGCATTTTTCGACGCGTCCGACGAAATCTCGAAGGAATGGGTCGGCGAAGCCCGCGCGGCCGGCGCTTGCGTGATCGATAACTCGAATACTTACCGAATGGATCCGGCAGTATCGCTCGTCGTTCCCGAAATTAACGGACATCTTCTGAAAACCGGTTCGCGCGAAGGCGCACTCTTCGCGGGACCGAACTGCACGACCGCCCAACTCGTCATGGCGTTAAAACCTCTCCACGACGCCTTCGGACTAAAGCGCGTGATTGTTTCGACTTACCAAGCGGTGAGCGGCGCGGGCGCCGCGGCCGTCGAAGAACTTCACTCCCAGACGGGCGACGTCCTCGCGGGTCGTAAGGCGGTAGCCGTGAAGTTAAAACACCCGATCGCGTTTAACTGCATCCCGCAAATCGGCGGATTTCTCACCGGCGCCGACGAGGGCGTAACGAGCGAAGAAAAAAAGGTCGTAAACGAAACGCGGAAAATCCTCGGGCTCCCGAACCTCGCCGTGACGTGCACCGCGATTCGCGTTCCGACGGCCTCCTGTCACGCCGAAAGCGTGAACGCCGAGTTCGAACGGAAACCCGATGCGGCGGAAGCCCGCCGCGTGCTCGCGAAATTTCCGGGCGTCGAAGTGATGGACGATCCGGCGAACGGAATCTATCCGATGAACTTTCACGGAGCCGGCCATGATCCCGTCTACGTCGGACGCGTTCGTAAAGATTCCTCTCACGAGTTTGGCCTGCAGTTCTGGGTCGTCGCCGATAACCTTCGAAAAGGAGCCGCTCTGAATGCGATTCAAATTGCCGAAGCGCTTTTGGCTTAATTTAGCCCTCCTTCTCGCGCCACTCGGATCGGCATTTGCGACAGCAACGGTCGGACCTTTCACGCCATATCTGACAGTAAGTGTTGGCGGCATCAATTCCGTTTATTACCCAAGCACCTTAACGCCATCGCCGTACTACATCGACGCGCACGACGGATTCAATCCGATCAATTTTGCTTCCAACACGGCCTCGCTGAACTTCACCATCTCCGGTTTCGATGCCACGAACCGGTACCTCTACGTCATGGCCGAGACGACTACGGCCGGTCAGTATTTTCCGGTTCCGATCGCGAATTGTCCGGGTGCACTCGGATGCGCAGTTCAATACCAGGTCGACGACGGCGGAACATCGAACCAAATTAATATTGGAATTTCACCGGTTGCGATTTGTTCTGCCGTTCTCGGAGGAAATCCTCTGATTAAAGGATGCACGGCGGGCGGCGCTATCGACGAGACGACCAATCCAAGCCCGGGAATCGCACTTCACTTCGTGATTTCGGCCACGACGGCTTACTCCGGATTAAATATTACGACGGAAATCACTCCCGCCACGACCCTCGTGCTTCACCCGCAAAGGGTCGGACCGGCAATCACTTCGTGTCCGTTGGGAGCCGGATTCTTTCCCGGTGATGGCACCATTCTACTCGAGTCCGGCGGATTCATCGTCAACGCGAGTACGTTAAACGGTGGGGGTTCGAATACGTTCATTCACACGTTCGTCGCGGCCCAAGATGGCGGAGCTTTGCCAGCCGACTACACATCGGCGACTCTTTTTACCATCGGAGCCTATAACGCCGGTCAAATCGAAGTCGGTCCGTTCGAGAACTCGGTCGATGCGGGCGGAACGCCTTCTCACCCCTATGCGGTCGATTACGGTGTCCAAGATAGCTCCGGCATCATCTCGTTTTGCGGTACTCCTGCACCATCCGCGGTTACGGGATATCCGCTTTCTAACGTCTTCGCGACCGATATCCAGGGCTTTCTAAAGGAAAGTAACTGCTTCGTCGCCACCGCGAGTTTCCGAAATGGTCGCGCTCCCGGTGTCATGCTCCTACGGAATTTTCGGGATGAAGTTCTTTACCGTTTCGACCTCGGACGCGATTTCATCGGTTGGTACTACACTTATGGTCCGGTCGCGGCCGATTGGTTAATCGTCCACCCGATTTTTCGGAGCGTCTCGCTGATGTTCCTGATGCCGCTCCAAACGTTGGCGTGGGTTGCCCTCCATCCAGCGATTCTTCTCGTTCCCCTCGTCGCCTTCATCGTCTTGCTCGGCTTCCTCGCCGACGGAATGGGGATGATCGGACTTTTTTTTCTCTTCGCCCTGCTCGCGGGCGCACCCAAGGCGAGCGCGACCGATCAGCCGTACCTTGATTCGCTGATCAGCGAACTCCCGAAAGACCCCTACGCACCGACCGCGGCGACTCCGGATCCCTACGTGCAGTCGATCAAACGGAAGATGGAAAAAGTTGACGACGGTGCGGGCTACGCCGAAGAGATTCAGAAGGAGATCGGAAAAAAAGACGGCTCCGAAGGCTATACTGACCGGATGAAACGAGGGCTTCCACCCAACGAAGGGAGCGCGATCGAAGATTACCGTAAGGGAAAGAAGCTTCACGCAAATAAGGGCAGTCTCGATACACGCAATGCCTTCGGCTTTAATCTGATGGCTGGCGCAAACCGGACTTATACGGCGGGCCAACGTCAAGACGTCGCCTACGAAGCGGTCTATGGGAATGGTTGGATTCCCGACTTCACTCTCCATTATGAATGGCGTCCGTTCACGGGCGACTTTATCAAGAAATTCGGAATGTACGGAAGCGCCGGCGCCGCGTTCACCAAGGCGAAGGGCCGGTTAAATTATCTAGATTCTCGCTTCGGTGCAGAATCGCACACCGAGTTTAAGTTCATCAGCATGCCGGTGAATGTTGGACTCATTTATCGGTTCAGCCTTTTCAATTTCATGTGGCCCTATTTTGCGGGTGGGCCATCCGTCATCGGTTTTACTGAAACTCGAGACGATAAGCAAAAGGGACATCACGGGTACGACCTCGGATATTGGTTCATGGGCGGAGTAGCCTTCGGTCTCGATTGGATTTCGGCGAAGTCATCCTGGGAGCAATACGAATCTACCGGAGTGAAGCATTCTTACCTTACGATCGACTATTCGTACCTCGAATCGGTCGGCGGTGGCCTCGTAGAATTCACCGTCGACGGCGTCCAAGTCGGCTTCACCTTCGAACTTTAAAATGACCAGCGCAGTATCTTTAAAAAAATACGCCGCGCTCGTCTCCTACGTCGGCACTCATTATAATGGCTGGCAGATCCAAGCCCACCCGACCGGTGCCGATCCGACGATCCAGCAAGCCTGCGAAGATACCCTCGAAAAAATGATCGGCACCCGCCCCCATTGGCAAGCGAGCGGGCGCACGGATACCGGTGTCCACGCCCTCGGGCAAGTCGCGAGTTTCTCCATCGACTGGGGCGCGGATTTCCGTGAGGGAAAACCCGAAGTGACCGCGTACCATCTCCTTCGCGGCCTGAACACGCTCCTGCCAGCCGCGATTCGCATTCTGGATCTCCGCGAAGCGCCGCTGGATTTTCATCCCCAGATTCACGCGCAGAAAAAACAATACTCCTACTACATCCAAACCGGCGTCGCCCCCTCGGCACTCCACGAGCCGTTTTCACGCTTCCTCCGCGGCCCGATCGACCTCGCGGCGATGCACGAGTCGATTCAGCACCTGATCGGCGAGCACGAATTTAAACCCTTTCAAGCCGCCGGATCGAAGCCGCTGAAATCGACCGTCCGCACGATATTCGAAGCTGAAGTGGTCGAGTGCCCGCGGTTAGGACCTTTTCAAGCGCCCCTCGATTCGCTCCGCATGATCCGCATCCGCGTCGTCGGCAGCGGATTCCTTCGCCACATGGTTCGCGGAATCGCCGGTACGCTCATGGACGTCGGAATCGGAAAGCGGCCCCCTTCCGACATGGCCGAAATCATTCGCACGGGCGACCGTGAGCTCGTCGGTAAGACGGCGTCTGCCCAGGGACTCTGGCTTGAAAAAGTTTGGTACCCGAATCTCGATTTTAACGCGCCGCGCATCGGTTAGAACACCTGATTTGAGGCTTTCCCGCTCGCCCATTTCCCGTTAGAACCGACGCACTATGGATATTACCGTTTCAGTCGAAAAAGCGTCCGCCGTTTCCCGTAAACTCACGATCAAGGTCCCGGCGAACATCGTCGCCGACCGCTTCGAAAAGAGCCTTCGCGAAGTCGCGAAGACCGCGAAGATCAAAGGATTCCGTCCGGGAATGGTTCCCCTCCCGATGGTGAAAAAATTCTATGGTGACGACGTTCGCCACCATGTTTTCCACAAGCTCGTCGACGAGTCTTACTCCGAAGCGCTTCGGAAAGAAAAAATCCAGGCCGTCGGCCAACCTCAAATCGACACCGAAACATCGAAGAAGACCGATTCGGCTACGCATAACCACGACGACCACACCGGTCACCTCCTCGACGAAAACAAGGAACTTACGTTCTTCGCCACCGTTGAAGTGATTCCGGAAATCGACGTGAAGGCTTATGCGGGTCTCGCGGTTTCTCGCGGTAACGACGCCGTG
>JBBQMV010000076.1:0-9441 GCA_038329315.1 Bdellovibrionia bacterium
CCATTCTCACCGATGCGAAAGCGATCCGTCGGAATCACCTGACGAATCTCGGTAGCCAGTCCTACGGAAGTCTTACGCGTAAGGTTTTGAAAAATTCGGAAATGATCCATGTGCTTGGCTCTGGTCAGCTCGCGGAAGAAATTCTTCCATGGCTCCAAAGTTTCCGCAGCGTCGAAGTATTTTGCCGAAACGCCGAAAAGCGTTCAGAACTTTCCCGGAAATTTCCGGATGCCCAATTCGCGGCGCTCGAATTTCCGAATTCGGAAACCGATACCGAAGGCCGAACGGCGCTGGTGATCGCGGCGCCGATGCCCGCGGCCGAAATCGCGGATTGGATTACTCGTCACGGACACCAGTTCGAAATGCTCGTCGACCTTCGCGGCGAAGCCGAAACGGACCCGCTCCCAGAATTTTTTTCCGAACTCGAAACGGTTCGTCTCGGAGATTTTTTCACCAGCATGGAAGCGAATCTCGAGACGATCCGCGCTCGCGTCATACAGGCGCGTGAGAGTATCGGCGCACTCAGCCGGACGCGCGGAAAACACCAAGAGATTCGTCCCTTCGGCTGGGATGATCTATGCGGCTGAGGATCTCCTCGCGGCAGAGCGATCTGGCGCGGATCCAAGCTTACCTCGTCGGCGAGGCGCTTCGGGCAGCCCATTTAAACCTTGAGGGAGGACTCGACATCGAATTTCGTTTTCGGGAGTCGCTCGGTGATGTGAACCAAACCGATCCGCTCTGGAAGATGCCAGAGAAGGGCGTCTTCACCGAAGATTTTATTTCGGACCTCACGACGGGCGAAACGGATCTCGTCGTCCATTCCTGGAAAGACCTTCCGGTCGCGGATCGCGCAGATACCGAGATCGTAGCGACTCTCCCACGCGCGGACGCGCGTGACGTATTGCTTTTAAAGAAGTCCGCGTGGTCGCGCGTTTCGTCGTCGCGGAAACTTCGCGTGTATTCTTCGTCTCCGCGGCGTGCGCGAAATCTCGAGGGATTTCTTCGCGATTTTCTACCCGCCCCTTTGGATTCGGTCGAATTTGTTCCGGTGCGCGGAAATATTCCCACGCGCGTGCGGAAGCTTTTCGAGGACGAGTCGATCGATGCCTTGATCGTCGCAAAAGCGGCGATCGATCGCTTGCTTTCGCCGGCTCCGGGTGCGCCCGCTGACGAAGTCGAAAAATTTGGCACCACTGCCGTTCAGCTTCGAAAAAAACTCGACGATACGCGCTGGATGGTTCTGCCGCTTTCGGAAAATCCGACGGCCGCCGCCCAGGGCGCGCTCGCGATCGAAATTCGGAAAGACCGTGCGGACCTTCGGAAGTTGCTCGCACCGATTCACTGTGAAAAAACCGCCCGTACCGTTCGTCGTGAACGCGAGATCCTCGCGTCTTATGGGGGTGGGTGCCACCAAAAAATCGGGATCACGATCCTTGCGCGTGATTACGGGGATATCACTTTTCTTCGTGGCGAGACCGATGCGGCTAAAATCCTCGATACGAGCGAACTCACGACCGGAGCGGCGCCTACGGAAATGATCGCCCGGACGGCTTGGCCCCTTCCGGATGATGGCGACGCGGTTTACGGCGAAGGTTTTTACGAACGGCGCTCACTGGGGGTCACCGCGGCCCAGTTTTATAGGCATTCTGAGGGTCGCGCGCTTTGGATTGCGCGCGCGAACGCGCTTCCGGAGTCGGTGGATATCGATGACGAAGCGGTCGTTTGGACCGCCGGACTTGCGACGTGGTCGAAACTCGCTCGTCGCGGTATTTGGGTAAATGGCTCGTCGGAAGGTCTCGGCGAGAGTGAATCGCCAGATATCGATAAGCTTCTCGGGCAAGTCGCTCTTTGGTTGAAATTGACCCATTCGCCGGTTCCCGGGTTGTTGGCGAGTACAGAAATGGCTGAGCTCTTTACTTACGAACTCCTTCCGCGTGCGGACGTTCCGAATTTGGCGGGCAAGCAGGATTTTTATTGGATGAGCGGATCGGCGTTCGTCGCCGCACTCGCCAAAAATCCAAAACTTCGCGACGCCCGGCATTCGAGCGGACCAGGCCGGACCCACGAAACTTTACGTGCGATTCTTGGTAAAGATGCGAAAATAGGGATCGAACTGAATTACGCCGCCTGGCTCACTCGGGTGAAGGGAACGCCATGAAACGTCCGATGCGACTTCGTCAAAATAAACTCATGCGCGACCTCGTCGCGGAAGCGAGCTTCACGCGCGGCCAACTCCTCCAGCCGCTTTTCGCGGTCGAAGGAATCACCACCGATCAGCCGATCACGGGTCTCGGCGAGACGGCTCGTCAGTCGATCGAGAGCACTTTAAAACAAATCGCCGCGGATCTCGAAGCGGGCGTGACCCAGTTTTTATTATTCCCGGTCCCGAGCGCGAAGGGCGAATCTGGATTTCGCGCGGAGTTCGCGGCGAAAGCGATCACCGAGATTAAGAAACGTTTCGGCTCGGATCTGCTTCTTTGGGTCGATACCTGCCTCTGTTCGCTGACCGCGCACGGTCACTGCGGGGTGTTTCACCCTAAAGGGAAGGAAACCGGTAAGCTCGATCTCGAAGCAACGCGTGCGGAACTCGGTTCGCTCGCGAAGATATACGCCGGCGCGGGTGCCGACGGAATCAGTCCGAGCGATATGATGGACGGCCGAGTAGCCGCGATTCGTGCCTCGCTCGATGGCGGCGGATTTTCCGAGGTGCCCATCATGAGTTATTCGACGAAATTTTCGAGCCATTTCTACGGACCCTTCCGCGAAGCGGCCGACTCGGCACCGAAGTTCGGTGACCGAAAGGCTTATCAAATCGATGTGCGGAACCGCACCGACGCGATTCAGTCGAGTATCCGCTGCTCCGAGGAAGGCGCGGATCTCTTGATGGTCAAGCCGGGAATGACGTCGATCGACCTTATCCTGCCGATCGCCGTGGCGACGGGTAAACCGGTCGGCGCTTATCAGGTTTCTGGCGAGTACGCCGGGTTGACCCTGCTTGCGGAAAAGGGTCTGATTTCATTCGACGAGGCACTGCTCGAAACGTGGGCAGTCTTCAAACGCGCGGGGGCGCAGTATCTGATTACCTACGGAGCGCGGCACGCGAAACGGCTCGGGGTTTAAAATTCTGATTAGGGGACAGCGATGGCGGAGCGAGAAAATTCACAGGCACTATTCGATCGTTCACTAAAAGTCTCGCCGGGTGGCGTGCATTCGCCGGTTCGCGCGTTTAAGAGCGTCGGCGGAACACCGATCTTTTTCGAGCGTTCCGATGGTGCTTATCTCCAGTCTGTCGAAGGCACGCGTTACATCGATTTCTGTCAGAGCTTCGGGCCAATGATCCTCGGTCACCGCGATCCCGACGTGAAGGCGGCGGTTTCGGATATGCTCGACACGGCTTGGTCGATAGGAGCTTGCGAGCCTTATTCGCTCGAACTCGCGGAATTCATCACCTCGCGACTTCCGTTTATGGAAGCCTGCCGATTCGTATCAAGCGGCACCGAAGCCGTGATGAGCGCGCTTCGAGTCGCTCGTGGCGCTACCGGCCGTTCGAAGGTTCTGAAGTTCGACGGATGTTACCACGGTCACGTCGATTCGATGCTCGTGAAGGCGGGGAGCGGACTCGCCGGAGCGGCCGCATCGGATAGCGCGGGCGTTTCCGATGCCCAAGACACTCTGGTCGCACCATTAAACGATCTGCCGGCGCTGGAAAAAATTTACGCCGAACGGGGTAAGGAAATCGCGGCCATTATCCTCGAACCGCTTCCGGCGAACTTCGGGCTTCTCATTCAAACGCCGGAATTTCTTCACGCGGTCGTCGAAGGCGCCCGCAAGCAAGGCATCTTAGTGATCTTCGACGAAGTCATTTCAGGATTCCGCGTGCATCCGAAGGGAATGGCCGGAGTTCTCGGAATAGAACCGGATCTCGCGACGTACGGAAAGGTCGTCGGCGGTGGATTTCCGCTCGGCTGCTTCGGCGGTCGGAAAAAATACATGGACCTCGTCGCGCCGTCCGGCCCGGTTTACCAAGCCGGAACACTCTCGGCGAATCCGATCTCGACGCGCGCTGGGATCACGACGCTTCGAAAGGTCGAAAAACTCGGCATTATCGAGGCGCTCACGAAGCGTACCGAAAAATTCCGGGATGAGCTCATCGGTCGTTTCGCGAAGGTCGGCGCTCAGTGGACGGTTTCGAGTATGGGCTCGATTTTTTGGATTCACCCGAAGGTCGATGCCCCCATCCGGAGTGCACGTGATTTTCCGCCAAACCTCCGAGCGGATTTTCCGAAGTTCTTTCACGCAGCCGTGAAGGAAGGAGTTTACCTCGCGCCGAGCGCGTTCGAGGTCGGCTTCATTTCTTGGGCTCATACGGACGAAATTTTGGCCAAAGCGCTCGACGCGCTTGAAAGGGCCGCTGCGGTTCTATGACAGAAGGGCCGAGTTCGAAATCAGTCGGATGGAATGGGAACGCTTGGAAGTTCGGGCTTGGATTAGCCTGGATGGTGTTCAATCTTTCTCTCGCGGCCTGGTGGCTCATCTTCGGCCTACGTCAAATCGACTTCGTCCAAATGACCACCGCCCATATCGCGCCCGAACACGCCGGTCACGTCGCGGATTTTGTCCGTCAGCAACGCATGCTCATTTCCGAGGGCTCGATCCTGATTGTCTCCCTTGTCGCCGGGGGCGGGGCGCTCCTCTATTATATCATTCGCGAACGGAAGCGGGGGAACCAGATCCGGGCTTTCTTCGCGACCTTCTCGCACGAGCTGAAGACCTCGATCGCGTCGCTCCGGCTCCAGGTCGAGAGTTTGGCCGATGACTTCGCATCCTCGCCCTCTAACCCGCTTTTCGCACGCCTTGTGAAGGATTCCGTGCGGCTAGAGATTCAGCTTGAAAATTCGCTCCATCTTTCACAGATCGATTCGAATCGGTTCTTCTTGGAGAACCTCGATTTGAAACGCATGCTCTCTTCGCTCGAGCACCAGTGGCCCGAGACTCGTCTCGAAGTCGTCGGAAATCCGGTACTTCGCGCCGATCACCGCGCGTTCGAAACCGTCGTAAAGAATCTCATCCAAAACGCGATTATCCACGGTGGCGCAAAGCGGGTGACGTTCACGATCAAGAATGCCGAGAATTCTCGGATCGCTCTCAGAGTCGCGGACGACGGGGCTGGATTTCAGGGGGACTTCGCTCAGCTCGGAAAACTTTTCGTTCGTCATAACTCGAAGAGTGGCAGCGGCGTTGGTCTCTTTCTCGTCCGTACGCTCGTCGAGCGTATGGGTGGTGATACTCATTTCGTTCCGCGAGAAGCGGGCAATGGATTCGACGTCGAGATCGAACTTCCGAAAGGAGAGGGCATATGAAACGGCTTCTCCTCGTCGAGGACGACGAATCCCTGGGTGCGACGCTCCAAGAGCGACTTCAGAAGGAAGGCTACTCCGTCGACTGGGCGACTTCGCTTCGGGAAGCCCGGGAGAAATCGGCCGGCGATCCTTTCCACCTCGTCATTCTCGATGTCGGTTTGCCTGATGGCACCGGGACCGAGTTTGCGAAAGAACTTCGCGCGCGCTCGCGGGTACCTTTTATTTTCGTTACCGCGCGGAACTCGGCCGAAGATCGGCTCGAAGGTTACGAGATCGGAGCGGAGGAATACATTCCGAAGCCTTTTCACTTGAAAGAGCTTCTCCTTCGGGTTCGACACGTTTTAGAGGAACACCCGGACGCTCCGGCTTCGGGCGCCGATGTGCGACGCATTACGGTCCTCGGAAAGACGATCGATCTCGACGCTATGGCGATCGAGGCTGCGGACGGGAAGCGTGAGTTCCTAGCGGCTCGCGATCACCGGCTGTTAGAGTTTCTGATCGGCGTATCTCCGAAGGTCGTGAGCCGCGATGAGATTTTGAATGAAATTTGGGGCGAGGAAAAGTTTCCGAGCACGCGAACGGTCGACAACGCGATGGTTCGCCTACGCCAAGCGATCGGGGACCGGGACGGAAAAGTGATCCGGTCGGTACGGTCGGTCGGCTACCAATGGGTAAACGGATAACGGGGTTATTATGGGAAATTTGAAGTTTGAAAATGCTTTGAAAGCAAAAGTCCAACCGACGCCTCCGATCTGGATGATGCGTCAGGCGGGGCGCTACCATCGCCACTATCAGGCGCTTCGGGCAAAACATTCGTTTATGGAGCTCTGTAAACGTCCGGAGCTCGCGGCAGAAGTCGCGTTCGGGCCGATCGAAGATTTCGATTTCGACGTTTCGATTCTATTCAGTGATCTACTGTTTCCACTAGAAGTTCTCGGGATGGGGCTCGAGTACCTCGATACCGGTCCGAAACTCGGGTGGTCGCTCGAACGCGAATCGGTGGGTAAGCTCGTCGATCCGAAAGTAGCAATTCGTGGGCTTGAATTTCAAGCCGAAGCGCTCTCGCAGACGCGTCGTCGGTTACCTTTGGATAAGAGCCTCATTGGTTTTGTCGGCGGACCGTGGACTCTCTATGTTTACGCCGTAGAGGGCGGTCATTCAGGTTCGCTTACGAAATCCAAATCTCAGCCGGATCTCTACCTTGCGTTTTGCGAAAAGCTTTTACCTCTCCTTGAAATGAACATCCGTTTACAGTTAGAGGCCGGGGCGGAAGTCGTCATGATTTTTGATACGGCGGCGGGCGAACTCGCTCCCGGAAATTTCCGTGATCAGGTCGCGCGCGATCTCGAAGAACTCTTCGCGAAGTTTCCTGGCCGGGTCGGTTACTATTCAAAAGGAACTCAGCCGGCCCATTTTACGGGTGGTTGGCTCACGCGTTCAGACCTCGCCGGATTTGGCGTAGACCACCGCTGGGATCTCGCGTCCGTGCTTCGCGAGAAGCATAGCGGATTCGTGCAGGGAAATTTCGATCAATCTCTCCTTTTTCTCACGCCGAAAGAATTCGAAAAGACGTTTCGGACCTTCCTCGCGCCGATAGCGAAGCTGACGCCCGAAGAACGCGCCGGGTGGGTCTGTGGACTCGGTCACGGCGTACTGCCGAAGACGCCGGAAGAAAACGTTCGCGCGTTCGTTCGTATCGTCCGGGAGGTTTTCCGATGAGCGATCTCTTTCAAAAGTACGACGTACCGGCTCCGCGCTACACGAGCTATCCGACGGTTCCCTACTGGAGCGAGTCACCGACTCCGGACGAGTGGATCGCCTCCTTACGTGAAGTGTTCGAGAAGCCGGACGCAAGCTGGTCGCTCTATCTCCATATTCCCTATTGCGAGTCGCTTTGCACGTTCTGCGGATGTAATACCGTCATCACGCGCGACCACGGCGTCGAATCACCCTACGTCGATAAGCTCCTCGTGGAGTGGCAGCGGTACCTCGAGAAGGTCCCGGCGATTCGGGAGCGTGGACTTCGCCAGCTTCACTTGGGCGGCGGCACGCCGACCTTCCTTGCGCCTTCAGAACTCGAACGCCTCCTCACGCCGATACTCTCGGCGGTTCACCGCGACCCGTCCGATTTCGAAGGGTCCGTCGAAATCGATCCTCGGCGTACAACCCGCGAACACCTCCAGGTTCTCCATAGACTCGGCTTCCGCCGGGTGAGCCTCGGCGTCCAGGACTTCGATCCTGAAGTCCAGCGGGTGGTGAACCGAATCCAACCGGAAGCGATCACCCGCTCGATTACTGAAATTGCCCGCGAGATCGGATTCGACTCGGTGAACTTCGACCTCATTTACGGACTCCCGAAACAAGATGCCGTAAAATTCCTGAAGACAGCCGAAATCACCGTTAAGCTTCGTCCGGACCGAATCGCGCTCTATAGTTTCGCGCTCGTTCCGTGGATTAAGAAAGTCCAGCGGATCTTTAAAGACGAAGACGTTCCGGGGGGGCCCGAAAAACGCGGCATCTACGAAGTCGCCCGGAAGATCCTCCTCGATGGGGGATACGTCGAAATCGGGATGGATCACTTCGCTCTCCCCACAGATTCGCTCGCGCGTTCAATCGCGAAGGGCACGCTCCACCGTAATTTCATGGGCTATACCGATCACCGGACGGATGCGCTTCTCGGAATCGGGTTAAGCGCGATTTCCGAAACGCCGACCTGCTTTCATCAGAACGAAAAGGTGCTACCGGTTTACGAACGGCTACTCGGCGAAGGGAAGATTCCTTCGCTCCGCGGGCATAAGCTTACCGTCGAAGATCGCGCGCACCGTGAACAGATTCTCGGACTGATGACCCGCGGGCATACCGAATTCCGAGATGAGGACGAACGGGCGGACGTGGTTAAGTTCCTCGAAGAACCGATTCGTGACGGACTCGCGCGGGTCGATGGAAATACACTCCACATCACGGATTCAGGGAAACCGTTTCTCCGGAACATCTGTATGGCTTTCGATCGTCGGCTCCGCGAAAAGGCGCCGACGACGAGAACGTTTTCCCAAGCCGTATGACGAACTCGGGCGATCGTCCGAACGCGGTGGTAGTCGGAGCTGGATTTACGGGTCTCGTGACGGCGTATGCACTCGAGCGTAAGGGTTACTCCGTCGACGTTTACGAGCGAGCGGAACGCGAAGGTGGCATTCTCGGTACGACCGAAACCGAGAGTGGCCTCGCGGAGAGTGGTGCGAACGCGTTTCTGAATTCGGCGCGGGTCGAGGCGCTTTTCGAAGATCTCGATATCCCGCTTACTCGGACGCTACCCGAAGCTCGCGTGCGGTATATTTTCCGGGGGCGTGGCCCGACTCGGTGGCCGCTCAGTTTTCTGGGCGCGGTCCGACTGATCGTATTTGTGATTCGTTTTTTATTTCTACGTGCGGGCGTTAGCCCGCGCGCGGGGGAGTCGCTTTCTCTTTGGGGTCGACGGGTAATGGGAGAGGAAGCGACCGAGTATTTACTCCTTCCGGCGTTCCAGGGAATCTATGCGGGCGAGGGACTTCGGTTAAGTGCCACGCTGTTAATGAAAACTATATTTTTTCCCCGCGTCGGTCCGAAGCCGAAGTTTCGCGGAAGCGTGAGCGCGCCGTTCGGAATGGGCGAAGTGATAAAGAAGCTCCGGCAGAAGCTCGAATCGCGGGGTGTTCGGTTTCACTTTCGTACGGATGGCCTGTCGGCCGTGACGGATCTGACCTATTTTTGCGGATCGGCTTCCCAAGCAGCAGAGAGTCTCTCGCGGATCGATCCGGAGCTCTCGCAGCTCCTCTCGCGCGTCGAAATGGTCCCGCTCGTCAGTGTCACCGGTTTTTTCCCCGCTGATCCGCGCGTCAAAACCGGATTCGGGGTACTCTTTCCGCCGAGGGAGCGATTTCGAAGCCTCGGCGTGCTCTATAATCATTCGATCTTTCCGCACCGGGTGCGCCAGCCAGGCATTTTATCGGAAACGTGGATTCTCGGCGGCGCGGGACGTCCTGAAATTACCGGGCTCGATAACAATCAGCTTTTAGAAGAGATTCTCGAAGACCGGAAGCGGCTG
>JBBQMV010000077.1:0-9407 GCA_038329315.1 Bdellovibrionia bacterium
CTCGAGGTCGAAAAAGAAGACCAAGGGCAAAAAGAAGAAAAAAAAGGCTCATTATAGGCGCACTTACATCGCTCCGGCACCACGCGCAGCTCCGCTGGCGCCGAACGTCGTCCACGCAGCTCCTCCACCGACGAACCCCTATAGCGCAAGTCCGAGTGATCCGACCCTCCCGGCGCACTCCGTGATCCCGCTTCACGACCCGAAGGGGCCCGCCGAAGAACATCGCGTTCAGCTCGATATGACGAAGCCCTATGGTCGAGCCGCACCAGTTCCGACGCCAGCGAGCGCTGAGCGCGGTCTTGCATCCGAACCTTTAGAGACACCCGCTCCGGAGTCTCAATAAAAAAGGGGGCCTAATCCATGAATGCGCTTGAACTCCATCTGCCCAAATACCTAAATAGGGTCGGCCTTTCGGCGCTTCCTCCGGTGACACCCGCCGGGCTAAACTCCCTTGTTATCGCCCAGTCCCACGCCCTTACCTTCGAAAACCTCGACGTGCTGGCCGGCATTCCGATCTCGATCGCGCCGGAGGCGATCCTCGAGAAAATTCTCAGCCGGGGCCGCGGCGGATACTGCTTCGAGCTGAACGGACTGCTCGCCCTCGCGCTTGAATCGGCCGGATTCCGAGCGACTCCGAAACTCGCGCGCGTGGTCTATGGTCGGGAAAGCCCCGGACCGAAGACCCACGTCTGCTACCGGGTCGGCCTCGGCAGCGAAACCTACCTCGTCGATGTCGGTTTCGGCGGTCCGGGACTCATCGCCCCACTTCCGTGGAAACTAGAAACCGAACTCGCGATCGGCGAAACAAAGTATCGCCTGCGCACCCAGTCTGGCGGAGACATTCTCCTCGAACGGAAAATTCTCGGCGTCTGGACGGGGCTCTATTTAATTTGTCCCGAAGAAGTTCGACCGATCGATCTCGAAATGTCGAACCACTTCGTCTCCCAGTGGGAACGGTCTCCGTTCCGTTCGGTTCTCTTCGCTGCGTTTCACGGCGATCCGGGTTTGCTGATTTTCCGTGGCCCCGAACTCCTCGAGTTCGATCCCGAGCTTCGCCCGGTTCGCTCGACGCCCGTGACTTCCGCCGAGCAGCTCCAGGAGATTATGACCACGCGGTTTAAGATCACCGTGCCGCTCGCACTTACGCAGGCTGCATGGGGTCGGCTAGTACCCTAAGAACCGGAGAAGGACGTCGCAGTTCCGATTCAGCTCGACGATCTCGTCGTGGTTTCCACCCTTGTCCGGGTGGAACACGCGCGAAAGCTTGCGCTTCGCCTCGGCGATGACTTCTTCTTCGGGACCGGTCGGCATCGGAAATCCATTCAACGCGAAATACTCAAGCGAGGCCCCGATTTCGACGGGAAAACTCGACGCCGGGACGGCATCCTCTTTCGCCTGCTTCGCGCGCTTATGGTCTTTGGCCTGGGCCTTTTGGCGCTGGTATTGCTCCTTGCGGTATTCATTTGCCCGCACCTTCGCGGTCTCGGCATACGAATTCGCCGGCGCGGCGTCCGGATCGACCTCTGCCTTATCGATCGAGGTTTTCGCGCTCAGAAAATCCGGATGATCACGCTCGACCGCGATGAGGGTCGCCCAAACGTGTTTGCAAAACTGGCGCTTTTTCCGCATCGGGCAGTTGCAATCCGCGACGAAGGTCGGGCTTCCGATGCCCGCAGAACGAAAGAGGACCTTTACCGGCGGGCTCGCCTGAACGAAAGCCTGGATCGTCGTATCCGAACCGATCGAGAGACTCAGCTTATCCTCGGAAACGAGCTTGCGTCCGCTCGCCTTGATCTCGGCTTTGAAGTAATTTCCGAAGGATTCTTCGAGCGACATTTCGGCAGTCAATCACCGTTCGAGCCCGTCCACAATCAGTCTGGCAAAGTATTCAGCAGTATTTCGACCGATCAGGCATGCTCCCGTTAGTCCTCAAACCTCAACCGAAAGTACTCCCATGGGCGATAAGTCACCGAAGTCTCAGCAAAAACAGAAAGCTCAGAAAAACGCTAAGAACCAAGATGCGAATGCCAAGAAGCGGGACGCCACTGCCGCCAAGCAAGCCCCTGCCAAAAAGAAGTAATTAGACCGGCCGCGGGAGACGGCGAGCCCCGTCTCCCCGTCGTCATTCCGGCTGTTTCGTGAGACGATGGCCCCACATGGAAAAAAACGAGCTCCACCCACGGAACCGGCATCGTAGCCGTTATGATTTTCCGGCCCTCATCCTAACTTCGCCCGAACTGGGCAAGTACGTTCGCAAGAACGAGTACGGCGACGAGTCTGTCGATTTCGCCGACCCGGCCGCAGTGAAGGCGCTGAACCGCGCGCTCCTCCGCCATTTTTACGAAGTCGCCGAATGGGACGTTCCCGAGGGTTACCTCTGCCCCCCGATCCCAGGTCGCGCCGATTATCTCCATCACGTCGCCGACCTCCTCGGACGTGCGAGCGGCGAGACGCCGACCGGTCCGGCGGTTCGTGTCCTCGACGTCGGCGTCGGAGCGAACCTCGTTTACCCATTGATCGGCGCCCACGAATACGGTTGGTCGTTCGTAGGAAGTGACATCGATGCCGTCGCGCTAAAGTCAGCGGAGAAAATCATCGCCGGCACGCCGAAGCTCAAAGGCCAGATCGAGCTTCGACTCCAAAATGACCCCCGCCAGATTTTCACCGGAATCGTAGGCACCGACGAAATCTTTGATCTCTCGATCTCGAATCCGCCGTTTCACGAATCTCGCGCGGAAGCCGAAGCCGGAAGCCGTCGAAAATGGAACAATCTCGGTAAAGCTGGCCCGCGAGGCGCGGCACCGGTCCAGAACTTCGGCGGTGTGAATTCCGAGCTCTGGTGCGTCGGCGGCGAGCGAGCGTTTATCTCTCGCATGATCGAAGAAAGCGCGAAGATCCCGGATCGCGTGCGCTGGTTCACGACGCTGGTCGCGAAAGATATTCATCTTCCGCTCATCATGAACGCGCTCATGCGGGCACGCGTGAAAAATCACAGGACGATCGAAATGGCCCAGGGCCAGAAGAAGACCCGCATCGTCGCGTGGACGTTCACGGCCTAATGCTCTTCCGAAGCCCACGCCCCGATGAACTCGATACGGTTTACCGCATGGGATTCGACGTCTGGGCGGAAGGAAAAGACGAGACGGCGTATCTCGCGGAATGCCGAGCCTCGCCGAAATACCGCGCGAATGAATGGTGCGTAGCCGAGGACGCCGGCACCCTCGTCGCTTCGCTCCTCATTCACCGCTTCGACGACGAGGTCTTCGGGATCGGGTCGCTCGCGACCCCACCGGAGTCCCGTGGAAAGGGCTTCGCCTCGGAACTCATCCAGTACACCATCGATCGACTCGAAAAGAAGGACGGCGCGACCCTCATCTATCTCTATGCTGACATCGATCCCGAGTTTTACACCCGGTTCGGCTTTCGTGCCCTTCCCGCCGATCTCCAAAAGTATCCGGGCAGTGTCTGCATGGCGAAGATTCAAAACCCGAACTTCAAGATTACGTCCCCCCCGAAGTATTTCTAAGGTAAACCTATTTTCATGAAGCTGAAACACACGCCGGAACTTCTGAATTTTCTTTCGACCTACTTAGCCGATTCGGACGCCGAAGCGGATACCGAAACGACCGCGAAATTCGCCTCCACCGCCTCGCCGGATACTCGGGCAAAAGTTTCCGCTCAGTTAAAGACTCTGATTGGCGATCCGGAACCTCCGATCGACGAATTTGGGAGCGAAGCGAATCGCTGGTTCGGTGACGGAGACGAAGCCCGGGCATGGCTCGAAACGCTCGCGGCCGCACTCGATGGGGCCGACGCGGACGCCGCGGGTGGCGACGTCATCACGAAGGACAGCAACGGCGCCGTCCTCCTCGAAGGCGACTCCGTCCAAGTCATCAAGGACCTAAAAGTTAAAGGCGGATCAAGCGACCTTAAACGCGGCACGCTAATTAAGAAAATTCACCTCATCGGTGATCCCGGAAACATCGAGTGCCGCGTCGACGGCAGTACGCTCGTGCTGAAGACGATGTTCTTAAAAAAGGTTTAATAATCTTCCTCGATCCCTCCCATTTCGTACGCTGCGTCACTCGGATTGCCGAATACGCGAACTTAGGCTAATTTGGGATACGAGATGCGCAAACTAACCCCGAAACTCGTGTTCTTTCTCCTCGGGTTCCTACTCGTCTATTTTTACAGTGGCAAGCTGAGCATTCAAATACAGAATCAAACGAGCCAGGCGCCTCTGATCTGGATACCGACGGGCCTGGGGTTTTCGACGCTCATGATCTTCGGGCTCGAACTTTGGCCGATCATCGCGATCGGAACTTTCCTCACCAGTTTCTTCACTCGTGGTGACGCGATTCCATATTCTCTCGTGATGAGCGCGGGCGCAGTACTCGAAGCGATCCTCGCGGTTCTCCTCCTCCGCCGCGTGTTTCCAAAGCGGATCACGTTTACGAAAGTGAACGAGGTCTTGGGGTTCTTTTTCCTGGTGATCCTCGTCTCGAACTTCGTCGGCTCGACACTCGAAATCGGCGGACTTTACGTTTTTAACCTTCTCCCGGGCGAGGAATTCTTTACGACCTGGCGCTCCTGGTGGCTCAGCCACGCGCTCGCAAATCTCTTTATCGGCCCACTTCTCGTTAACGTCGCGTACGATACTCGATTTCGTGTGCGGGCGGTCATGGCGCGGCCCTTCGAATCCCTCGCCCTCGGGGTCGCGATCGTGATCGCTTCCGTACTCGTCTTCACCTCGTCCGCGTCCTATAACCACTCGCTCCTTATTAGTCCGTACTTCCTCTTTTCGTTGATTCTTTGGACGGCACTTCGGTTCGAGCTTTTTGGCGCGCTCTTTGCCAGTACGGTGATTGTGACGACGAGCATCCTCGGGACTGTTCAGGGCTATAACCCCTTTCCGGCGTACAACTCTTACGATCAAATCGCTTTTTTCCAGCTCCTCCTCGGCACGCTCGGACTTACCGGGCTCGTCGTCGCCGCGACAGTCCGGGAAAAAAGCGAAGCCGTCGAAGCCCGAAATGAATTTCTCGGCATCGCCTCACACGAGTTAAAGACTCCGATCACTTCCCTCAAGATGAACCTCCAAATGCTTGAGCGAAAAATCAGCACGAAGAAGGACATGAGTCCGGAAGAAACGGCCTACGCGGCTTCGCTGAAGAAGGTCGACCGCCAGATTAACCGTCTCGTCGTGATCGTCGAACAACTTCTCGACGTTTCCCAAGTCGAGCGGAATAGACTCGAACTTCATCGCGAAGAAGTAGATCTCGCCGGATTAATCCGTAGTCTTCTCGACCGGCTTTCGGGAACCATCACGACTGCGAAGTGCACCATCGAAACGCGCCTCGATTTGGAGATTCGCGGGAACTGGGATCCGTTCCGCATGGAGCAAGTACTCGAGAATCTGATTTCGAATGCGCTAAAGTACGCGCCCGGAAAACCGATTCGCGTCGACACCTCGGTCGCCAACGGCGTCGCCGAAATCTCAGTCCACGACTCCGGTCCCGGTATCGAACCCGCGAAACGGCCCTATATTTTCGATCGCTTCGCCCGGGCGAATGAAAATCCGCATGTCCAAGGACTCGGCCTTGGCTTGTTTATTACTCGCCAGATCGTGAAGGCGCACGCCGGGAACATCGACGTCGTCAGCGAAGTCGGACAGGGCGCCCGCTTCGTCGTGCGGATCCCACTCACCTCTCCGAGCGTCTAAAAACAGTCGTTTTTAAGCCGGAAAGCGCGGAAATCTGTGTCACGAATGACCCGTGCGAAGGTTAGACATTTCGTTGACTTGGTGCATCACTTGCTTCATTCTCTAGAGATACCTGAAAACATTTTTACAAGGGGAACGCTGATGAAGAAGTACGCTATTGTCGCATCTTTGGTCGCAATCACTGCCGCAATCGGGCTCGCCGGTTGTAGCTCCGCTGGCGTGAATCCCGACGCCACGACCGATATGCCGGTTGAAGGCGCAGCGAATAACTCCGCATTCAACGCGCTCGCGAATCCAGATGCGGCTGCGCAAGCCTCGGCCGAGCCAAGCACTGGCGCGGTGGTCGACACTGCGAATCCGTCGACCACGGTCGCGGACAACTCGGCTTACTCGCCTCCATCGTTTACGGATGCGGGGAACTCGCCAGCGAAGAGTCCGGTCAATCTCGGCGCTTCTTCCGCTGGCCGTGCTCACTAATCGGTAACGGCCTCGTCTTCGAAAAACCCCGATACTTCCGCGCCACTCGCGCGGGCTCGGGCCTTCGTGAGCGAGCTCCGGAATGCTCCTTCGCATTTCATCGCGAGGAGCGAGGATACCGACTCGATCGAACTCTCGAGCGCATCCGCGAAGTAAATCAGTTTCGGACTAGTAATCAGTCCGAGGTCCGGTTTCACCTTTCGCACGCGCTCGAGAAAATGCCGCGAAGAAGCGCAGGAATAAAGTCCGAGCAGCTTTAACTTCGACGGCGCGCCTTCCAAGGTAGCTACGATCGGCGTAAATCCAGGCTCGTTCTTTCGGTACCACGGAAAATCCACATCCAGATCTTTCCCGAGTCGCGGGGGAGAAAAGTCCGGCCCCCCGCCGGCTCGGGAATGCCCGTTATAAATGACCGCGTCCGCGCTCGTAAGCCCTTGCAGGAACGCGAGGTTCGCATACCGAGTTCGCCACTGCTGGAAAGGGTCGATCCGATTTTCTTCGTCGTCGGGACCTACCGAGCTCGGGATGGCGCGCAGAAAGAGCGTTCGGGGCTTCCCGTCGGGGCCGAGGAATTTGCGGGTGAGAAGATCCGCGTCCGTTTTCGAACGAACGAACTCGCAAGCGAAGTTCTTCTTCGTGCACTTCGCAGTCAGTCGCTGGATGAAGATCATTCGCTCGTAACGATCCGCCACGAAGCGTGCAGGGCGCGCGTCTTTGTAACCGAATACGACCTTCACGTCGATTTCCGGGTTTCGGTAAAAGTTGAGATAAGTTTGGCGGCAGGCCTCGTCTTCGAATGCCGGAGGAGGCGGTGGCTCGGCATGCTTCCGCGCTTTCCATAGCCCGACCGCGCCTCCGACTAATACGAGTAAAGCCCCGGCGGTGATCCGTCTGACTTTCCGTTTTCGATCGACGACCCGCTGGATCTTTAACTTCATTTCGCGGCCCCCGCGATGAGCGACCTGCAGAGCGACTTCACTTGGAGCATCGGATCGTTCTTACAACGATCGAGCACGCCCGAGATCAGACTTAGATTTCCAACCCGGATTCGCTCGGGAAGTTCCGAGACTAAAAAAAGCGTTTGGATCCGAATCTGAAAAGCCGGGTCCTGGATCGTCGTCTCGAGAACGTTCAAACCCCGCTGATAATTTCGACGAAGGAGCTCGGTACGAAACAGCGAGAGTACCGACGAACGCACTTCCGGAGAATCGTCCTTCAGGAGTCGAGCAGTTCGCTCTGGCCCGAGGGTAATCTCCATCCGTGCGGACGCATCGAGCATCGCCATTTTCGCGGCCGGAGAAGTTTTATCGCTATCAAGCCGATCGAGGTAAATCTGCCCGACCCGGTCGTTGTCCTTAGGATCGATGAGCGAGTTAATGACGTGGTACGAATAACCCGTTTTATCCCGCGCGGCGAACGCGAGGAGATCCGGCATCATGGCTTTCAGCCCCAGTACCGAAATGACGTCGAGGGCGAGAAAGTGATTCGCGGTTCCGAGCGCCTTTTTGAGCTCGGTTTTCAAGTTCGGGTCTTTCTTGAGCGCCGCGATGGATTTCTCACGAATCTCTTCGTTTTCTCCCGTGAAACGCCGCGCGTAGTCGTACCAGTTCGCGTCCGCGAAGGCGGATGTCGAGGCGAGCGAAAAGCCCGTGATCGCGACGAAAAGAAAGGATCTCAGCATCAGCCTTTAGGATGCCATGACTACTTCTTATTCGCGAGTGCGGCCTTCATCCGGTCGCCGAGCGTCCCGAAAGACGTCGCAGCAGTCGCAGCCTTCGTCTGGTGATTCTTCCAGTCTTCTTCGCCGGCATCCCGCGGGAGCGAAAGGGCGATTTGGCGTTCAGCGCCCTTGATCTCAGCGATTTGGACGGCAATCGGGTCGCCGACCTTCACTTTTTCGAAACGGAAGTCGGATTGATCGAGCGTACGGGATTTATGCAAAAGCCCGGTTACGCCCGGCTCGATCTCGACGAAGAGACCGTAAACTTCTTTGCGATTCACTTTGCCGGTGAAAAGTTGGCCGATGGCGAACTTCGCCCACGGATCATCCTTCGCCAGTCCCGAACCACTTCCCGCTGCGGACGGTGTAGATCCCGCGGCATTGGCCGGACGATCGGACGCCTGCTTGATCGAGAGCGAAATCTTCGCGCGACCGTCGATGACTTCGCGACGCAGGAGCTTCACGGTGACTTCTTGGCCTAGCGTGAGGACCTCGGAAGGATCGCCGATGCGAGACCACGCGATTTCGGAAATGTGCACGAGTCCGTCGACGCCGGGAGTGAGTTCGACGAACGCGCCGAATGGTTCCATCCGAACGACTTTTCCCTGAACGATGGCGCCGTCTTTCGTTTCTTCGAGGAACGAGGCGGTTCCGAGTTCTCGCTCTTCGACGAGGAGCTTCTTCCGGGAGACGACGATGTTCCGTCCGCCTTCAGCAAACTGGGTGATGCGGAAATCGAAGCTCTTTCCGACGTATTCTTCGCCGGTGCCTTCGACGTGTTTCGAGTCGATTTGGCTGATCGGGCAGAACGCGAGTTTACCTTTAATATTTACTCGGACGCCGCCTTTGCAGACTTCGACGATCCGTCCGGGAATCGGCAACATCTTATCAAACGCATCTTCGAGGTCTTCCGCGAGATTTCGGTCCGTCGCGTTTTTCGAGAGACGAATCTCGGTTCCGCGAACTTGGGTGACGTAAAGGTCGATGACATCGTCGATCTTAAACGGAAAATTTCCTTCGGCATCGAGCAGATCGCGGCGATGAACCGTGCCGTCGTTCTGGGTGCCGGTGGTGACGAAAACATCTTCGCGCCCGACGACGAGTATTTTGCCGCGAACGCGGTCCCCGACTTTTAGCTTCTTCGAGCTACTCTTGAAAGATTCACCGAGCATCTTCGCGAATTCGTCGCGGGACTCGCCTCCCGACACGTCGGATTCGCCGGTATCGGAGGGATCATTAAATTCGTCGATGAAATCGGTGTTCTTCTTAGATTGGGACATCCCGACACCTTAACTGAACGACGCAGTGCGTGTCTTTATTTTTCCCTCCAATAGGGTAGGTTAAAGAGCACCATGAGCAAGGATACCCGCCTCGTCTATTCGACCGACCCCGCCCTCAATCGCAAATGCGAGAAATGTAAGGAAGTCGTTTCCGAGTGCACCTGCGTGGCCGAAGTCGATCCGAAATCGTACAGATTCGTCGCCGTTC
>JBBQMV010000078.1:0-9345 GCA_038329315.1 Bdellovibrionia bacterium
CGCCAATGACCGGTCCGAGGGCCGTCAGAGCCTGTCTCAGGTCCGCGGCGAAAAGGTCTTCTTCAGTGGTCGTAAGCGCTCTCTCGAGGTGGATCACCGTGTCGCGAACCGCCCGAAGGTGGTCCATCCGGGTCAGTAAAACCTCGCCCGGAGCGCGGGCCGTAAATCGGGCACAATACCCGACGATTCCTTTCGCGGCTTCCGGAATCCCCTCACCACTCGTCGAAGAAACGATTCCGACCGGTGGAATGCCAAACTCTTTCAGGGCGTCGCGCGCGCGTAGGAACTGGGCTTCGGTCGCTTGGTCTCGTTTCGTCAGCACGACGACCGTTTTTTCCCGCGGCTTCCCGATCGCGGCCCAAACGGCATTCGTCTCCATCCATTCCGCGTCGCTGGCATTCGCATCACAAATCAGAATCACGAAATCCGAATCGGCCGCCGCACGCACGCTGCGTTCGATTCCTTCCCGTTCGATTCGGTCGTTCGCGGTATCGCGAATTCCGGCCGTATCTTCGAGACGAAGCGTTACCGAAGCGGCCCCCGCGCGAAGGGTGAGACTCTCGCGAACCACGTCACGAGTCGTTCCCGCGATTTCCGAAACGATCGAACGGTCTTCCCCTAAAAGAGCGTTAAAAAAGCTCGATTTTCCGGCATTTGGGCGACCCACGAAAGCAACCCGTACACCCGACTGAATTTTATTTCCGCGATCGAAAGAAGCTTCGAGCCGAGCGAGACGCTCGAGAATTTCACGAACCCGCGTCTTCAAAACGGGAAGTGAAAGTTCTTCGACGTTCTGGTCGGCGAAGTCGATTCCGAGTTCACCCATCGTCGAAAGTTTACGAAGGCCTTCCGCGAGCTCGGTTATAAGCCGAGCTTGTGACCCTTCCATTTTTTCGAGCGCGAGCTTCGCGGCTCCTTCGTTCGTCGCGGCGATCAGTTCGGCGACCGCTTGGGCCGCGGTTATCGTGGTTTTTCCGTTTCGAACAGCGCGAAAACTAAACTCCCCCGGCAGCGCCTGGCGAGATCCGAGATCTTCGAGTGCTCGAAGGGTTCGTTCGGCCACAACCGGTCCACCATGCAGAAAAAATTCGACCAGATCTTCACCCGTTTGGCTCTTCGGGGCCCGGTAAAACACCGCCATCGCGTCGTCGATTGTTTCACCACCGACGCCAATTTTAGAGCGAAAGATCTCGCGTGGGGACCGCCCGTGGAGGTTCGCCTCGCTCTCCGGAAGGAGTTTTCCGAGAATCGAAATCGCCGCCGGCCCACTCATGCGAACCACCGCCAGAGCCCCCCCAATCGGAGTGGCGAGCGCGTGGATCGTGTCGTGCGAAAGGTACTTCGATTGTTCCAAACTCGACCCGGGCTAGGTGAACTTCTTATTCAGATACCGTTGCTGAACGATCGAGGCGCCCGCGTTCACAAGCATATAGAGTGTAAGACCCGCAGGAAGATTCAGCATCATCAAGCCGAAGAAGAGCGGCATATACTGAAGCATCTTCGCTTGGGCCGGATCAGTCGCGGTCGACGGTGTTATTTTTTGCTGAAACCACATGAGGCCGACGAGGAGGACTGGCGTAATATAAAATGCGTCCTTCACCGAGAGGTCGTGAATCCAGCCGAAAAACGGCGCTTGGTAGAGTTCGATCGACGAATAAAGCACGCGGTAAAGCGCGAAAAACACCGGCATTTGTAGGAACATCGGAAGACAGCCCGCGACCGGGTTATAGCCTTGCGTCTTCATGAAGGTGATCATTTCGCGATTCAGACCCTCTTTGTCGTCCTTATATTTTTCCTTCAGCGCATTCATTTGCGGCTGAAGCTTAGCAATCTTTTTCATGCTCTTCATCGACTTGTAGGTCAGTGGGAACGTGATGAGTTTGATCAGAAGCGTAAGGAGGATGATCGAAACACCCCAATTTCCGACGCTGGCGTTAATCCACTTCATCACCTTCAGAATCGGATAGGCGATGATCGTGAACCATCCGAAGTCGATCGTGAGATCAAGGGTCGGTTCGACGGCGTGAAGGGAGTTCATTTCCTTCGGTCCGAAATAGACCTTTGTCGGAATGCGTATCGTGTTTCCGGTAATCGGATAAACGAGGCTAATTTTCCCGTTTTCCTCGTCCGTGTGGCTGCGCTGAGCGAGTCCCCGCGAAGCCGGTTCATTCGGAATGATCGCGAAAAGAAAATAGCGCGTCTGCGCGCCAATCCATCCCGCCGCGCCCGGAAGATCCTTCACTGGGGCGCGAGTCGGGTCGTCGCTTTTAATATCTTTAAAATGAACCCGGTCGAGTGATTTCCCCTGATAAATCAGGAGTTGTCGGTCGGCTTCGGTCAAATATTTCGTTTTGGTCGCGTCGGTCGGATCTTTCGTGCCTTTGTTCGTAATCGAAACGAAAGCCAGATTCGGACGTTTCGCCTTAAACTCGGCGGTAAGTACGAGGTCTACATATTTTTTATCCGCGCCGTACGAGTACTCACGCGTGAGCTTCAGATTCGCGTCTTCATACTTCCAAATCGCACCCCCCACGGTGGCCGTCATCGTTCCCTGGACATTATTCGCGTAGGCGAACTCCGGCGAATCGAAAGCGAGCTCCCCTTCCCCTTCGGGAAGATTCATCATTCCGTCGAGCCCGACTTGGGGGGCCGTTTTCGCAAGCTCTGTGCGGTACTGGGTCAATTCCCATCCCGTAAAGAACTTACCCGCATCGCCGATCATCGCCGGGCCGGTTCCCGTCACGATCGCGGTCGACTTTACGTCAATCGGTTTCGAGGCGACTGGTTTTGCTGCCACACCCGTATTCGGATCGATCGCAACCGCGGCGCTTCCGGGCGCGCTCATTCCAACCGCTTCGGATCCGCCGACGCTCGAGGCGCCTGGCTTCGGCATCCGTGGTTCGATGTAAAACTTTTGCCAACCGATGAAGAAGAGAAGGGAGAGTCCGATTGCGAGCAGTGTTTTACGATCCATGATGTCCTTGTATTTCTTCCGGTACCGGATCGAATCCGGCTGGCCCACCCCAAGGGTGACACCGACAAATTCTCCGAAGTCCCAATCCGCCGCCCTTCACGAGGCCGTGGGTTTCGATCGCATCCCCGAAGTATTCGCTGCAACTCGGCACGAATCGGCACCCATAGGCGGGACCGTAAACGGCGTGAAGGATGGGCGATAAGATCTTTCTATACAGACTAACGAGCCCGTTTGAAACGAGCCATTTCGCGCTCATTTGTGAACTCCTCGAGAACTGCTTTGCGCAGACGTCTGGCATATTCAAAATCCAGTTTGCGCCCACCGGAAATCACGACGTTATAGTCGTAGCTTCCGAGACGCTCTTTCAGGTGCCGAAAACTTTCCCGAAGCGCACGCTTCACACGATTGCGTTCGATCGAACTACATTTCGTCTTGATCGTGACGCCAAGACGAAAGTGCCCGAGAGTATTTGAGATTCTAAAAATCGCGCAGTCTTTCATGCGCAATACTTCGCTGCCTTGGAAGAACCGTTGGTACTCCCAAGTCTCGTGTAGTCGGTATTCCGGTCCGAACTTGAAGTTACTTTCCAGCAACTTTAGTAGCGAGACGCTTACGTCCGCGGGTGCGGCGACGAGCGAGAACTTTTTTACCGTTCGTCGTCTTCATGCGCGCGCGAAAACCATGGCGGCGACGGCGCTTAGTGCGTGACGGTTGGAGTGTACGTTTCATAACTTAAAACCTCGGAATTTCTAAAAATTAGGAGGTTTGGGTTTACTCAAAAGAGCACCGTGTCGTCAAGAAGAGTTCCGGAAAGTGACCGACCCTGGTTGTCAGCCCGAAAACCCCATGCTATCCCCCAAAACCTCTCCGCAAGGTGAACCGTAGTAAAGGCAGTATGCGAACCCTTCTTCAGCAAGATGTCTCTCAATGGCCCGAGGTCTGGCGTGCGGTATATCGGCATCTGGAAACCGATGGGAACATTACCCCCCAACAACTTCAGCTCTGGATTGCCCCCCTCCGACTCGTGGGAATTTCCGAAATTCCATCGGGAGATGGCCTCTCCGTGCAGATGGGCGTCCAAATGGCCGTCCAGACCGATTTTGCCAGTCACTGGATTGCGACCCATTTTCAAGCCCAGCTTGAACAGGCCTTCACCCAGATTTTAGGTCAGCCGGCCTCCCTTTCGGTGGTGGTCGCCCCGAGCGACGGCGCTTCCCAGGCCGCGGAACCCCATACTGAGAACTTCGCCTCGGAGCCGGTGGCCGTAAAACCGGATCCGATGGCCAGCGCCGCTTTGCCCGCCCTTCCAGATTCCGGCGTTCTTTGGGGAGCGATGAGCCGCGCTCCGTCGAACCAATCGACCCAGTTCGATCCACGCTATACGTTCGAAACTTTCGTCGTCGGCGCCTCAAACCAATTCGCCCATGCGGCTGCACAGGGTGTGGCTGAAAATCCAGCCCGCCAGTATAATCCATTATTCCTTTATTCGCAGCCGGGACTCGGTAAAACCCACCTTCTTCACGCAATCGCAAACGGCGTTCTCTCGCGGAACCCAAACTCGCGCGTCCTTTATATTTCGGCCGAACGGTTCGTGAACGAAATGATCGAGTCGATTCAACATCACAAAACCACCGAATTTCGAAAGAAATACCGGGATTCCTACGACGTCATCCTTTTCGACGATATTCAGTTCATCGCCGGAAAAGAGCGGACGGAAGAAGAATTCTTCCACACTTTTAACGCCCTTCACTCTTCGAAGCGCCAAATCGTGCTGACGAGTGATCGTTCGCCGAAGGAAATTGAAGGTCTCGAAGATCGCCTTCGCACCCGCTTCGAGTGGGGCCTCATCGCCGATATCACTCCACCAGAAATCGAAACGCGGATTGCGATTCTGAAGGCGAAAGCCGAGCGCGACGATATTTATCTTCCTGACGATGTCGCGACTTTTCTCGCGACCTACATCAAGTCGAACGTTCGCGAACTTGAAGGCGTGCTGATCAAGCTTCAGGCGCATGCTTCTTTAACCGGCGCGGAACTTTCTCTCGAACTCGCGAAACACCAGCTCAAGCTCGTCGTTCCGGAACAAGGGTCGAACTACACGATCGAATCGATCCAGTCCGCGGTTGCTAAGCACTTCCGGCTGAAAGCCGCCGATTTTAAATCGAACTCGAAGCAACGCTCGGTGGCGCGCCCGCGTCAGATCGCGATGTACCTCATACGAAAATACACGAGTCTCGGCTTTAAAGAGATCGGCCACTACTTCGGCAACCGCGATCACACGACGATCATGCACGCCTGCCGGGAGATTGAGAAAAAGATCGATTCCGAACAAGACGTGAAAGACGCCGTCGAGGCGATTCAAAACCTCCTCTAGCTCCTTTGCTAACTCGTCTGCTGCCCTGTAATCGCACGACATTTTTAGTCCCGTCAAATTACTGCCGTTTTAGGGTTTCGTTTGGTCGTGATCTGGTTTGCGCTTTCCACGCTTCTATAAAAGAATATTGGGTGGGGGCAAATCAGCATGAAGAACTCGGTGTTCGTTGGTCTTTTTTCGGTACTTGTTACTCTCCTGGGTTTGAGTTGTTCCACCACACACGATGAGATCGGTGATCGCGAGCCTGCGGCTGTATCCCCCCCCGTATCTCCTACTCCTTTCGAACAGTTTAACTCGAAGCTCGTCATGGCTCCGGGCCAAACCTTCCTGACCTTCATGCAAGGAAAAGTATTTCCTGAAATTCAGAAGTACGATCACGTCATCGATCAGGTCCAGGCCGATGCGGAAAAAACACATAAGTTCGACGACATCCAGCCTACGCTCATCAACGCCGGCAACGGCGTCGCGATTCGCATCGACGCGAATAATTATTTCTTCAACGTCGGTTACGGCGATGGCGCGAATAAAAACGACATCACCGGTAAAGATGAGCCCGACCAACAAAGCGGACGTAGTTATGGCGTTGGACCTCGCGGACGCGAATCCGATCCAAGCGATGTCGCCTACCTGGCTGAACTCCAGACATACATTACCGGAATCGATTTTCGGAAGCATGTCGCGATCGGGTCCGGTAAAGGCATCATGCCCGCTTTTTATAAGGCTATCATTCCAGCTCTCCTGAATAATGACGGTTCGGGCTGGAAGGGGCTTTCTCCGCTCGGCCAAGAAGTCGCGACAGACTTCCTCGCGATTTATACCGCGGAACAAGCGCGCCGCTTAATGAACCCGACTCACCGGATGCAGTGGGACGACGCCCTACTCCAAGTGACGCTTCTCGGTTCTTTCCACTCAGGCCAAACGGTGATCAAGCCGATGATTAATGGAGTATTTACCGACAAGTCCGCGAGCTGGCGGTTCTCGGCCCCTCGCCCTTCTTGCGCGAAGGTTAGCTCGCCGAAAGTCGCTGGACTTGACGACTACTGGACCTGGAGCCGTAACCCGGATCCTAAGAACTGCCGCCGAAGCGGAATCAACCTCACCCGGACGGATTTCACGAAAACTGGACAGATCATTTCCGATTTCGAACGCAGTCACAATCCGGCTCTCGTCGCGAAAGTCGAAAACCACTTTGATCCGAAAAATCGCGGCAAAAATCTGTACAATGAGCTCGCCAATCACGCGATCAACTTCTTCGGTCTGAAAGCATTCAGCGCCTCAGAGTCGGCCGCGTTAACCAACGACTTCATCGCGTTCTTGGTCCAAGTCCAAAAGGACGCAAATGTGATCACCGCGATTCCTGAGACCTCAGTGGTGAATGCAGTCGATCCGGCGCCGCTTGCTCCGCCAGTTGCTCAGTAAGCGTTAACCCCATTTAGGCCCATTCTCGCGTCGCTTTAGGCACCGGGGATGGGCTTTTCTATTTAGGGACGAACCGCTCAAGAACCCTTAAAGTTTGAGTTCCCTTTGCGGCTCTTTCATCAGGTACTCGAAATCTCGTGGATTCCCGGTGGAAATCCGGTGGATACCACCCTTTTATCCCCTTAGATTTCCCAGTCATCCCCAACCATCGCCACACGTTATCCCCAAGCCAATGAAAGCTAAGTCTTTGAAACCGCATCGCGTTTTCACTTATCCCCAGGCGGTTGGCTCATTTCGAGTTGTCCCCATCCCCAGACCTCTTCGAATTTTTTCCCCATGGGGATAACTCGTCCCTTCCGATCCCGGTTTGATCCAAATGAGCCTAAATACCGAAGAAAACCACTCCTCTACTCGAAGCCGTCCCCAATCGTCGGTTGAAAACTTGGGGATACCATGGTCATTCTACGTTCGTCGGGAACGATCCCCATTTTTGGGGGTTTTATCCCGATCGGAGTCCCCGAGGTTCACCTAGGGATTTCTCTCGGAGTTACGGGTGGTTGATTCGGTTTTCCCCAAATCCACAGGCCCTATGATGACTACGAGTATTTATATATATAATTCTCTTAAGAGAGAGGTCCCATGAAGTTCATCATTCACCGCAATCCCTTGTTGGAAGCTTTGAGCAAAGCCCAATCCGTTGTGGAGAAGAAGAACACCGTACCTATTCTTGCGAACGTTTTGTTCGCTGTCGAAGGGGATAATCTTTCGGTCTCCGCTACCGATCTTGAAGTCGGTTTGAAAATGGTCCTTCCCGTTGAGAAAGCCCAAGCCGGAAAAATTACCCTCTCTGCCAAAGCACTTCTCGATATCGTGAAGGAACTTCCGCAAGAGAAGATCGAGATCACGAAAAAAGAAAATGATTGGGTCGAGATCGTTTGTGGAAAATCTCGATTCAAAGTTGTTTCGTTAGCCGCTACGGAATACCCGGCGCTTCCGGCATTCGAAGAAAAGAAATATTTTGATGCCAAGGTCGACGGACTAAAAGAAATGATCGACCGGACGAGTTTCGCCGTTTCTACGGATGCAACTCGTTACCTGATGAACGGGGTTTATTTCGAACCTCTCGAAAAGAACATCATGCGGATGACCGCTACCGATGGCCATCGCCTCGCATTTATGGATGGTGAAATTTTTTCGACAATGCCGGAATTTAAACGCGGCATAATCATCCCTCGGAAGGGATTAATTGAACTTCGTAAATTCCTTGATCAAGGAGAAGCCACGATCGGACTCGCGTTTGAACGAGGCTACGTATTTGCACACCTGAATAGTGGATATCTTTTTATCCGTCTCATCGAAGGCGAATACCCGGATTATCGTCAGGTCATTCCGAAGTCGACCGACCGTATGGCGAAGATCGACAAAGAAACATTTCACTCGGCGCTCAAGCGCGTGAGCCTTCTCGCCCACGAAAAATCAAAGGGCGTGAAATTTTCGATCGCTCCAGGAGTGTTGACGGTCTACTCGTCGAATCCTGATCTTGGAGAAGCGAAAGAAGAAATCGACGTCGATTACCAAGGTGATGCGATCTCGATCGGCTTCAATGCGAAATACCTACTCGAGTGCTTAGCCGTTACTCCAGTCGAAACCCTCGAACTTCATTTCAAGGATCACCTGAGCCCAGGGATTCTGAAGGGCGCCGGCCAGCCGAATCACACTTACGTTGTGATGCCGATGCGGATCTAGTCCGGTAAGTTGCTCGTCGCTTGCTAGTACGTGAGATCCGTCTCAAGAACTTTCGAAATCTGGGTGAACTTCGGTTCCAACCCGAGCCTAGACTGAATTTTATCCTCGGGGATAATGGCCAAGGGAAGACCTCGATTCTCGAAGGCTTGAGCTACCTTTCGACGCTCCGATCTTTTCGCGGCGCGAAGAACGACGAGGTCGTTCGCTTCGGAGAAACATGGGCCGAAGTCGCTGCAACGGTCGGAGAACGCCCCGATTGGTCCTCAGAGCACAAAATAACGTTCGCCGAGGCGGATACTCGGGTGTCCCGTACCGCGTTCATCGTCGGGTAACCTATTCGGTCTGCGACGCAGTATCTCTCATCGCGTTTTGGAAATGTAGAACTTGGGTTTCATTCCATTGTTTTCAACCCGTCGGACCATGACTTGGTTCGCGGTGAACCTGCACTGCGTCGGGCCTACCTCGATCGCTGCCTCTCGGCCGAAGATCCTGAATATCTCAAAACACTTTCCCGTTATCTGAAGGTTCTTGAGCAACGAAATGCACTTTTGAAAAGTGACATGCGTCCGACCGCTGAGATGCTTGAAGGATTTACCGGCCCGCTTGTCGAAACCGGTGCACGAGTCGCCCGGGCGCGCCTTGATTTTCTCTCTCGACTCGAAAAACCACTCCTGGAAAAGCTTCGAAAAATTGTTCCGGAAGCACTGCCGCTTCGCGCATTTTACTTGTCTTCCTGGATTACGAAAAATGAAGGGATTTCAATCACTTCACTCGGGTTTGACCCGGGTCGATTTGCTTTACAAAACCCCCTCCCCGAACTAAGGTTTTTTGA
>JBBQMV010000079.1:0-9290 GCA_038329315.1 Bdellovibrionia bacterium
TGCCGTCGGTACGACCTTCAATTTCACCGTCGATATAACGCCGGCCAATAAGGCGAGCGCGACTTCTACCGTAACCTTCCCGGTGACCCTCCAATGAACCAGAGGCTAGCATTCGTACTCTTCGCTTTCGCGTTTATCGTCGCCATCGTGGTCGGCTTCGGTAATCATGCGGAACTCCGTCCAGCGCCCGAAGAGTTCCGGGCAAAGTTTCAGGAAACGCTACTTAAGCCCCGTCGGATCGTAAATCCGGGTTCCACGACCGGAACGGCGCCGGGCGAACGGCATCCGTCTTCTTCCGAACATGGTAATCGTCTTCCGGCCGGAACGTCGGATCCGGTCGAGGAAAATAGTCCGCTCACCCGCGAAGCCTTCGCGACGAAATACGGCGACGCTTTCGAATTCTCCGAATACGAGGGGCGCGTGATCCGCATCGACGGCAGTGGAATCTCATCGGAGAAATTCGATCCCGGGCAAAAAATCATGGGCTATCGCTCGCTCGACGCCGTCCAAGTTTCTTCGCGCGCGCGCGAAGTTTTCGAAAATACCCGACATCTCCTCGGCGTACCCGATTCCTCGGAAGTGATAATGCACCCGCCAACGGTGGGGGAGTTCACTTCCCAGGTCGTTTTCCAACAATCTGAAAACGGCGTTCCGCTCTCGCCGGGTGGTTTGGTCACGATTCTGCTCGGACCGGACGGCCAGATTATCACCGTCGACTCTTCGGTCTACCCGAAGACAGAAGTCGCGAACGATGCCAGCCTGGAGCGCCCCGCGACCGCGCGCGAGATCCTTTTCGTGACCCAGTCCGCTCCGGTCGCCATCCTGAGGCACGCCTATGAGACGCGTGACCGCGGCATTCAGAAGGTCATCGACGCTCAGACCGGCGCGGTTCTCCTCGAAAAGGACCGCCGGATTCACTGAAAACCCGCGTTTCCTCCGAATAATTTTAATAAAAGTTATATATTTCAATAACTTGAATAATTGACAATCCGCGCAGGATCCGTTAAAACGCAGAGCGTTATCGACGAACCGAAGTCTTTTGGGACCCTACAGTCGATGAACGGGGGTAATCTTCTGTGAAATCCGCAATCAAAGTGATTTGGCCGCTCTCCATCATCATCCTTCTCGCGCTGATGGCGATCCGTCAGGGCGGGACCGGCATCGATAATCCACTCAGCGACCACCGGGTCGAGGGTTGGCTTTCGATTTCCAATCGATAATCCGTTAAAATCAGAGGGATGATTCTCTTCTCCCTGCTGATCGCCTCCGCCTCCGCATCGAGCTTTTATGAGCAGCCGTTCCCGGAAACCGTTCGGAACGCGCCGACGATCGTGCGTGGGAAAATCGGTAAGTCCGAGACGCAGTGGACGACGCTTCCCGACGGTTCGAAGCACCTCTTTACCTATTACGACGTCGATGTGAGCGAAGGATTCAAAGGTGGCGCCCGTGGGCCAATTCGCATTCGCGAACTGGGCGGCACGAAGGATGGTGTTTCGCTGAACGTCAGCGGAACCGCCGCTTTCGACAAGGGCGAAGACGTCGTCGTTATGCTCGGCGAAGCGAACTCCCAGATCTACAGTTCTTATCCAGTCATGGGCATGATGATGGGAAAGTTCAATCTCGAGAAGGGCGCGGACGGTAAGGAGTATCTTCGTGGCCCCGGGATCGGGTCGACGATTAATCCGGGCTTACGAAACGAACATTCGACGGAGTCGACCGCCCAGATCTCGCTTGAAGCGCTTCGCGATATCATCAAGACCCAAGCCTCCGAGGCGAAAGCGGCACCTTCTCCGCCTTCGTCCCGCGCGGTTGTGGAACCGTCCTTACTCTCCGTGCATACGAACCCCAATCCCGGTCCAAAAACGGAACTCCACGACGAAGGTCTCGCTCCGTCGAAGCCGGCCGCTTCTCCTTTTCCGGCCAAACCGGCGGTACTGATCATCGGAGCGGCCATCGGAATCGCCTGGTTCTTGAAATCCCGTAAAAAGAGGAGATGATCGAAGGATGAAAACGCGAATTCTTTCGAGTTTAATTTTGATGCTCTTCATTTCCACTGCCGGAGCGGCGCTCGAACCGACCCAGGTTCGCGAAGCGCTTCCGAAGAAGACGGAGTCCTACCTGAAGGAGGGACTCTTTTCGGGTGGGGATCGCGAAGTTCATTCCGGAATCGTGAAGGACGTTCGTCGGGCGACGAACGGTGGATTCGAGCGGATCGTCGTCGATATCGATTCGGAGAAGGCGCCCTATTATCAAGCCGCGATCGACTCCGCTCAGCGCCGGATTCTCGTGACGATCTTCGGATCCCCGAAACTCGCGATCAACGCGAAGAAAATCGTCGAGTCTTTCCGAAAGAGCGCGCTTATCGCGCGGGTCGAGTTTTTCCCGCTCGTCGAGGAAGATTCCTGGACCTTCGCAGTCTATCTCCGAGCCGCCGTGCCGGTCGAGGTTTTCGAACTAACCGCGCCGACGCGGATTATTTTCGATCTAAAGGCCGGCGCCGCGATGATGGGTGAACTCACTCCTAAAGTGAATGCTCACCCGCCGAAAAAGACCGCCGCCCGAGTCCGGGCTCCGCGCGTGAAGCCGGTCCCGGCTAAGCCGAAAGGGATCCGGGCGAATCCGGACGAGGATCAGTACGAAGGAAATGGAGCGGCGTCACACAATGACGACGTTCCAGAGTAACATGCTGAAATTACTGATTTTTTAAATTTTCTGATTTGCCAAGCTTCGATTCGTCTCCATCTTAGACCTGCACCCGGAGGTCTCACACCATGGATTCACAATCGAACGATACGAACGACTCCATAGGCGATGTTCTCAACGAAATCGCCGGGAAAGATCATCCCGCGCTGAAGGAATCGGGACTCGTTCTCCCGGACCAAATTTTACCGCCGAACCTTTTCGTTCTCCCGACGAATTCGTCGATCGTCTACCCGTCGCTCATGGCGCCACTTGTGGTGAGTCATCCGAAGTTCGTCGCCGCGATCGAAGAGACGATCCAGCGGAATCGTCTGATCGGCATCGTCCTGACCCAGGAAGAGGATCTACACGAAAACGTAAAGGCGAACCGGCTGTATTCAGTCGGAGTCGTCGCTAAGGTTTTGAAGCGGCTGAAAATGCCGGACGGCTCGGTAAACCTGCTCATTCATTCGATGAAGCGCTTTCGGATCAAGAAAGTGCTCGCCGATCACCCAAATCTAGTCGTCGAGCCCGAATACCTAGATGATGTACTCGAAAAGTCGACCGAAATGGACGCGCTCACGCGCTCCGTGGTCCAGCACGTGAAAAAACTTTCCGAGACGAGTCCATTTTTCACGGACGAAATGCGTCTCGCCATGATCAACGCCCCGGGCCCCGGCACGGTCGCGGATCTCGTCGCGTTCGCACTTTCGCTGGCGAAGGACGACGCCCAAGATTTTCTTGAGACGATTCCCGTTCGGGCGCGTTTCGAAAAGCTCCTCACCTATCTTCGCCGCGAGCAAGACGTCGCCGACGTTCAGAAAAAAATCCACGACGACGTGGATACGAAACTCACAAAAATGCAGCGCGAATTCTTCCTGAAAGAACAACTCAAGGCGATCAAGAAGGAGCTCGGCGGTGACGAAGACGGTCAAGAAAAGTCCGTACGCACTTTCCGTGAACGCATCGAAGCGGCTGGAATGCCGGACGATGTGAAAAAGGTCGCGCTCGAAGAAGTCGAAAAATTCGAATCGATTTCCGAATCGTCTCCGGAATACAATATCGTGCGGAACTATCTCGAAACGCTTTGCTCACTTCCGTGGAGTATCGAGACCGTCGACTCGCTCGACCTCGCGAAATCGCGCCGGATCCTCGAAGAGGATCACTATGGTCTCGAAAAGGTAAAGGAACGGATTCTCGAGTTCCTTGCCGTAAGAAAACTCACCCAGAAGAAATCCAAACCGAAGGGATCGATCATTCTGCTCGTCGGGCCTCCGGGAGTGGGCAAGACCTCCGTCGGTAAATCGATCGCGAAGGCGCTAGACCGAAATTTTTATCGGTTCTCGCTCGGTGGAATGCGCGACGAAGCCGAGATCAAGGGCCACCGCCGGACTTACATCGGCGCAATGCCCGGCAAGATGATCAACGCTATGAGACGCGCGGGTTCGAAGAACGCCGTCATCATGCTCGACGAGATCGATAAGCTCGGCGCAAGTTTCCAAGGAGACCCGGCGTCGGCACTCCTTGAGGTGCTCGACCCCGAACAAAATCACACCTTCATCGACCATTACATGGACGTTCCGTTCGATCTTTCAAAAGTCCTCTTTATCGCGACGGCGAATACGATGTCGACGATTCCGGGACCCCTCCTCGATCGAATGGAGGTCATCGAAATTCCGGGTTACACGCTCGAAGAAAAAGAAGAGATCGCGACTCGGTACGTGCTTCCGAAAACACTCTCCGAGCACGGCCTCCGGAGTTCCCAGTTAAAAATCGAGAAGGCCGCGATTCGACGAATCATGCTCGATTATGCGCGCGAGCCGGGACTGCGGATTCTTCAGCAGCTCTTCTCGCGAATCGCACGGAAGGCTGCGACGAAAATCGTCGAGCACGAGGAGAGGCGGAAAAACTCTTCGGCGAAGATCACTCCGATTTTCGTTCGAGAGGATGAGCTCTCGAACTGGCTCGGACCGAAACGCTACTATAACGAACTTGCCGAGCGGATTACGGCGCCGGGCGTGGTCGTCGGACTCGCGTGGACCGCCGCTGGCGGCGACATTTTATTTATCGAAGTGACGGATCTTCCGGGGTCCGGAAATCTTAAACTTACCGGCCAAATGGGCGAGGTGATGTCGGAGAGCGCCGCGATCGCATGGAGTTACGTGAAGAAGAAGGCCGGCCAAGATCTAAAGCTCGAGCACTCATTCTTTAAGAATCGTGACCTCCACTTGCATATCCCGGCGGGTGCGATTCCGAAGGATGGCCCCTCCGCAGGTGTGACGATGGCGACCGCGTTTTATTCGCTCCTCTCCGGACGGAAGTTCCGGCAGAAACTCGCGATGACGGGCGAACTCTCCTTGATCGGAAAAGTGCTACCCGTCGGTGGGATTAAAGAGAAGATCTTGGCGGCGAAGCGGGCCGGAATCGTCGAATTGATCTTACCGCGATTGAACGAAAAGGACGTATTGGACGTACCAGAGTACGCACTTAAGGGAATGACGATTCACTACGTTTCGCACGTCGAGGATGTATTTAATCTTGCCCTTGAGACGGTGGGCGCGCCGAAGAAAAAAGTGAGCCACGGGAAAGTCATCCGCGTGCGTACGAAGAAGCGTGTAAAGCCGAAGAAGGTCAGAACCCGGAGCCCCCGAAGCTTGACGATTCGGACGTCAGCGAATCGGCTTTAGTCGATAGGTTCGAAGCACACGAGGACGCCGCAGCCAGGAGTAGGGCCAGACTTAGCAGCTTTAAATTTTTCGGAACCAGCGCGGTGCTTAGTTGGCTACCGGTGGCATGTCGTCAGCCGGACCGGTCGATCCGTACTTCGCACGCACGCGGTTGGCGGCAATCTCACGAAGCGCGGTCACGACGACGCGATTCTTACTCTTCACGAGTGGGTTCGAGCCCTTATAGAGCTGACGAGCGCGCTTCGTAGCGATGTGAACCAATTCGTACATATTATCAACCGTCTTGAGACAGTCTTCGATCGTAACTCGTGCCATAGTCTAAAACCTCTTTTTGGAGAACCAGGGTTATCAGAAGCGCCCGCGGCGGGTCAAGAAACCGGTTCATGATATAGTGTGTCAATTACATCTTTGTACTTTCGGTACACGGTCGCGCGCTTCACTTTGAGGGACGGAGTGAGCTCGCCGGATTCGACCGAGAACACTCCAGGCAGGACTGCGAATCTTTTCACGGTCTCAAACCGCGCCAAACCCTGGTTCAGGAGCCCAATCAGGCGTTCGACTTCGAGTTCGACCTTCCGGTTCCGGGTGAGTTCCTCAGGATCACTATAGAGGATATTTTCCTGACGCGCGAAGCGGTGAAGCTCTTTTCGGTCGAGGGTGACGAGTGCGGAAAGGTGCTTTCGGCGATCTCCGACGACGACGAAGTCCGAAATCATCGGCGAGTAGGTCTTCGCGAGATTCTCGATTTTTTGGGGCGCGATGTTCTTTCCGCCGCTCGTGATAATCAGGTCTTTCTTCCGGTCAGTGATGTGGAGGTAACCCTGGGGATCGATGAAACCGATATCGCCGGTTTTGAACCATGCTTCGTCATCGAACGCGTCGCGTGTTTCATTCTCATCTTTCCAGTACCCAGCGAAAATCTTCTGCGAACGGATCAGAATCTCGCCGTCATCCGCGATCTTCACGGTAACTTCCGGTAAAGGTCGACCGACGGTTCCGAATTTATGGGCCCCGACCGCGTTCATCGTTACGGGCGCGCAAGTCTCGGTTAGTCCGTAGCCTTCGAGAATGAGAATCCCAAGGATCTCGAACGCCTCGCCGACTTCTTTCGAGAGTGGAGCCCCTCCGCAGATCGCGAAGCGGAGACGTCCACCGAATCCTTCGAGAACCTTAGCCATCACGGTTTCCCGGAAAAATTCGTAGCTCGCCCGGCGAAGGAGGCCCGGCCGACGACCGCGGCGACGGCGGGAGAAATAACCTTCGCCGGTCTTCATCGCCAGGTCGAAAATCCCGCGGGTGATGATCGAAGTTCCCCGGATCTTCGTTTCGACTTCGTTTAGCGCCTTTTCAAAAATCCGGGGAACCGTAAAGAGAATCGTCGGGCGAATTTCCTTCAGATCTACCGGAAGGTTTTCCGGGGAATTCGCGTACGCAAGCTGCCAGCCGAAAACGAAAGTTGCCATTTGTTCGAGGCGGCCGATGATGTGGGAGAAGGGAAGGAAGGTGAGTAAGACCTCTTTGCCTTCGCGGATAGAGTCGCCGTGCACTTTTACGCAGTCGGTGAGGACGCTCATCAGATTTAGATTCGTCAGCATCGCGCCCTTGGGAACGCCGGTAGTGCCCGAGGTGTAACAAATCGTGAAAAGGTCTTCCGGAGCAAGCCCGAGGAGCGTCTCTTCGAAACGATTCGGAGTCGTGCGGCGGGCGACTTCACCGTCTTTCTGAAGATCGAAGAACGAAAGTGCTTTCGCAGGTAAGGACACATGACGCGTTTCGATCACGACGAGTCGCTCGAGTTTTGGCATCTCGGCGAGGCGCGGAAGAATTTTCGCCATTTGGGTTTCGTCTTCGACGAAGATGACTTTCACTTCGCTGTGCTGGACGAGGTGAACGACTTCGGCTTCGGTCGAGGAAGGATAGATCGGTACGGTGATCGCGCCAGCGCCCAGGATGGCGAAATCGGATAGCGTCCATTCGTACCGGCTACGCGATAGAATCGCGACGTGATCGCCACGTTTTACACCGAGCTGGCCTAATCCGAGACTGACTTGTTCGCATTCCTGTCGGAACGCCTGAAAGGTCACGTCGCGCCAGGTTCCCTTTGGAGAAAGCACTTCGTTCGTCGAGCGGTAACGAAAGGCCACGTTTCCCGGAGTCCGGCGGCTTCTTTCGATCATCGTCGCACCGATCGTTTTTTCGAGTACGAACGCCATTACTATTCCTTGCCCCGATAACTCTTCGACTGGCTATCCTTCATTGCTTTCGCGATTTCGCGATCGGCGGTTTTCTTTATAATGTCGGCGCGCTTGTCGCCCTTTTTCTTTCCTTTGCCGAGTCCGATTTCGATCTTCGCTAAACCTTTTTTAAAGTACATGCGGAGGGGAACGATCGACATGCCGTCACGGACGGAGGCGCCGTAGAGGCGTTCGATCTGATGACGGTGGAGAAGGAGTTTTCGCTTTCGCGCCGGCGCGTGGTTCCAGATGTTCCCGTGCGAGTAAGGCGCGATGTGGGTGTTCATCAAGAAGGCCTCGAGTTTTTTCCCCGGCGTTCCGTGGACTTCGACGAACGCGTCTCGAAGGTTCGGTGAATTTGCGCGCAAACTCTTCACTTCGGTCCCGGTGAGAACCATTCCGGCCTCGACGACTTCATCGATGAAAAAATTCGAGCGCGCGTTCGGATTACTCGCGATCAAAATCTCTGCGGTCGGATCGACCTTTCCCTTCGCCACGGCGTTACACCGCGTCCGCGCTGGAAGCGATTCCGAGCGAGAGGATCGTTCTGAACGCCTCCTCTACTGAAAGGTAAGAATCCCGGACTTCGGATTCGGAAACAATGAGATGAAATCCGGAAGTCGGGTTCGGGGTCGTTGGGACGTAGACGTTGATGAACTTTTCGGAAGTCTTATCGCCGACGGGCGACCGTGCGGTGCTCGTGACGAACGCGAGTGCCCACGTGCCTTTGCGCGGATACTCGAGGTAGACCACGCGAGAAAACTGCTGTTTGTCCCCGGAGGCCATCGTCTTTAACAGCTGGTTCAGCGACGTAAAAACGGCCCGAACGACTGGGATCCGCTGGACGAGTTGACTGAGGAACGCGAGCACGCGCGCGCCGATAATTTTTTTCGAAAACCACCCGAGGCTCGAAACGCCGAAGGCGAAAAGAACCGTAAGGCCGACCGTGATCAAAAAGTTCATGAACTGGGCGACGAGCGGCTCGAAGTGATAGACCGGCTTCCACTCCTCCGGAATGAGCATGTGAAGGGTCCACAGCGCCGCGAAGATTTTTCCGAGGATCCAAGCGGCCGCGAGGAACGGAATGAGAACGAAAACTCCGGTCAGGAAGTGTCGGCGAAATAGCGAGGCGAAATCTTTCGGGGATCGGAAGTACCGGCGCATGGGGTGCCCCTAGAATAGAGTGAAATGCTTTAAAGGTCGAGTGCGAGCGAGCCACCGCTAGAGGTAGAGCTGCACGGTGACGCCGCCGCCCCATTCCGAGCCGCCGATTTCGTAGCCTGGAGCGCCGACCTTTTGGTTCGTGAGGACGCCATTTTCGTCGCCGGCGGTCTTCACAATGGTCTGCTTCGGATAAAGCGAGTAGGCACCGTGTAGATCCAATCTACCGGGGGCGTCAAAGATTGGGAAAGAATCGATATTCCATCCGAAGCCGGCCGAAAACCGATGCTCGTTCGGATCGATGGCGTTTCCGGGGCCGTTCGGGAGATCACGGTAAATTCCGGGGCGGTAGGCATATCCGATTCGGAGTTCATTCGTACCGATCGTCCAAGCATGGCCTATGCGCGGGATGAAGATATCCCGCGTGCGCCCGGAGAGGTTACGACCGGATTCGAAATCGACGCCGCAGTTCGGATCACAGGCTTGGTTTTGAATCAGGATCGCCGGTGATTCGAATTTCGACCAGGCT
>JBBQMV010000080.1:0-9282 GCA_038329315.1 Bdellovibrionia bacterium
AAGAATTCGGCGCTGCCCGTGACCGCCTTCGCGGTGAAGATCGAATGCATCCGCCGGATCGATCGGGGCGCTCGATGGAGGACCGCCCGGATCGGCTTTCGTAAATTCGACCCCGAGCTCGATCAGTTCGCGAACGCGTGCCGGCCCTTCGCGTACGCAAACGTCGACGATCGATTCGCGGCAGAGGTCGGCTCCCGCGACGAGGGTGTCGCGAACGTGGGCTTCGAAACTGTCTTGCTTCGACCAGACCGCGGCGATTCCGCCCTGGGCCCAGCGGGTCGCGCCTTCAGCGGCGTCGGACTTCGCGAGGAGCGTCACGCGAATGTCGCCCTTTTCACGGTCTTCAGCGGCTGCGAACTTCAAGGCCGCGGAAAGTCCGGCGATACCGGATCCGAGGATCAAAACATGGGGGGTTCGGGTCGAATTCGATGGAGTCATGCTACCCTTATAGGGGGAGGGTATACCGCCTTGGGCGCTCCGCGACAAGACCGGACTCAGCCGGTTCATTACCGATTTCTCGTTCTCTCGCTGATGACCTTCAGCCTGGTGGCGGGGATGTATTTTATCGACGCCCGTCGGACGGCGGCGGTTACGCACGCCCACCATACCTCCGAATCGAGCCAACTCGACGAACGCTTCGGTATTGAAGCCGCGCGTATCGAAACCCGTCTCCAAGATTTAAAATCGGCGGCGATCCGCGCGATTCCGTTCGCCGATCGCCATCAGCTCCCGAAGGGCGTCGTGTCGGCCTCGGTCTGGGCGATTTCGCCCGCGGGGATCGATCGCACGGTTGGTTTCGAAGCCGAAGGAGTTTGGGAACAAGCGCTGTACCGCGTGCTACCCACCGAAATCGCGAAACGGAAGACGCGCGCCATCCTTCCGATCCGCGGTCCGGAACTCGCGAACGATCCGAGTGCGGAAACCCTGCGGATCGGGATATTCCCCGAGAGCGACCAAATTCACGTCGCAGTGATCGCGTTTCGTCCGAGCGTGCTTTTCACCGAGCCGGCGATCGCGGACGGAATGAAGCGCTACCTCATCGAAGACTCCGGACTCGTGCTTGCACATACGAATTCATCCGAAGTCGGGGAGCGCACGAGCGCACTCGCGGACCTTTACCGCCGCCAGGAAAATGATTCATCCGATCCGGCGCGCGCGCATCGGATGAGTTCGAAGTCCTGGGAAGGATTTCCGACGACGATTCGCTTTACTCGGCTTCCGGGATGGAACGCGTTTTTCGTCATGGAGAAGGTGCATGCGCCGATCAAAGCGGCGACGAGCCCGCTCCTCATTTTGATTTTCATCTCCGGCACGCTGCTCGGGGTTCTTTTCGCGGGTCTCGCGCTGATGAAGCCAAAGATGAAGCCGAAACCGAAGCGCGTACCCGATGCGATGCCAGCTCCAGAGGCGCCGTCGCCCGTGCGCGCAGTCATCGAAGTGCCGATGCGGACCGTCGCTGCGAAACCAGAACCTAGGCGCGGACTCCGCGAACTTCGGAAAAATCCACCGCCCTTCGTCCCGCGGTCTTCCGCGATTTCGCTCTCCGCTCCGGCGAGGACCGAACTGAGCGAAGACGCGATTCATTCGGAGCTCGGTCGATTTTTGAAAGCGCGGGAACTCCGGAGCGAGACCTACGAACAGAATCGGCTTCGCCGAGAAAAAATCCTGTTGGAAGAGTTCGAAACGGAAGCTCGGCGCGTCCGCGACATTCCTAAATTAGAACAGAAGCTCGTCGAATCGGTGGCCGGCGCGACCCGGAGTCCGGTCCTTTTCTTTCGCTACGACCCGGTTCAGGGCATTGCGAAGCTTTCGGCCGAAGCCGGTTATGCCGCGAACCAGTCGATCATAGCCGCGGGCGGGATGAGTTTCGCGATGGAGACGGGGCTCGTCTCCGATATCCACGCCGAAGTCGCGCAGGGCCGCCAAAAGAATCTATGGGAATACCCGCCGCTCGCCCGGACCATGCTCTCCCGGCTCGGAATTGCGAATTTCGAAGCGTGGCCAATGACCGAAGCTCGGAATCCAAACGTCGGCCCATCGCGGCTTCTCGGGATTCTCGTCGTCGCCGAATCTGGCGTCGATAGCGTCCTGCACCGCGAGTTTTTAGGCGCCCTTCTCGAGCGGGCATCGCGCCATTATGCTCGTCAGAACGCTTAATCGTCGGTAATCTCGGGTCATGGATTCCGATTCTTTTAAAAAGAACTGGGCGAAACTCAAGCCGGATGCGAAGCGCGATCGTGATCGCGCTTCGCTGGACGAGGCCGGAGAGTTCGACGATGACTCGTTCGACGAATCGAACTCTCCGCTGACTTCGCGTTTCGACCGCGCGGAAGCGATCGTCTCCGGAAAGGCGCTCCGCGAAAATTTCAAAGCAATTCAGGACCTGGTCGGTGATCAGGCGATACTGCCGATGATTAAGGCGGATGCCTATGGTCACGGCGCGGTATTCGCGGCGCGGTCGCTCTCCCAGTCCCGAAATCTTTACGGCTTCGGCGTCGCGACCCTCGACGAGGCTCGCGAAGTTCGTGAGGGCTTAGGCGCGAAAAATCGGAAGCTTCGGATCATGGCCCTTTCCGGCGCGACGAACTGGAGCGACGAAAAAGGACAGTACTGCGAGCGTTTCGGAATTACGCCGACGATCGCCTCGGACGAAGATTGGCGTCGCTTTTTCAAAGGGAAGTGGCCGGAGCGCCTGAAGTATCATCTGAAGTTCAATACCGGGATGAATCGCCTCGGAATGTCGGCCGGACTCACCGGTCAGCTGATGACCCAGCTGAAGGATAAGCCAGCCGAGTGGCGGCCGGAAGGCGTCGCGACTCACATGGCAGTGGCGGAAGATGCGAATCATCCGTTGACGAAAAAGCAGCTCGAAGTTTTCCGCGGGATCACCGCTGCGGTGAAGTCGACGTGGACGGATACGCTCTTCCATCTTGCGAACAGCAGTTCGATTTGGAATGCGCGCGAGTTCGGCCTGAACGGATGGACCGATATCGTTCGTCCGGGAATTTCGCTCTATGGCGTGCCGCCTTGGCCAGGAGCGCCTATGCGTGGACTCGTGCCGGCGATGGAAATTCGTTACCAGGTCGCGGCTCGTCGCCAAGTAAAGCCCGGCGAGAGCGTGGGTTACGGCGCGCACTTCCGGGTAAAAGGAGCGGAGAAGGGCAAGGATCCGGCAGCCGTCGAGATCGCCATTCTCGCCGCGGGCTATGCGGACGGGCTCCACCGGATGAATTCCGGGATCGGTGAAAACTGCGGACGGGTTCTCCTCGGGGGGCGGCTTCGCCGCTTCCTCGGTGTCGTCAGTATGGACTTGAGCGCAGTCGAATGCGACGCGTCGACCGCGGTCGGAGAATGGGCGCGGGTCTTCGGGGAGGGACTTGACCCATGGACTCAAGCGAAGGCCGCTGGCACACTTCCTTATGAAGTCCTGACGTCAGTCTCCCGCCGGGTGCGACGAAGGACCGAGTGACCCCGCTCTAATCTTCAGTCTTAATATGGAAAATAAGAATCCCGAAGGAACCGTAAAACTCGTCAACGTCTTCAAGTCGTTTCGCGCTGGGCGCGATCAGATCTTGAAGGGCGTTTCGATTGATTTCCCTCCGGGCCACCTGACGTACATTCTCGGAAGCTCCGGCGCCGGTAAATCGGTCACGCTGAAACATATCCTCGGTCTTCTTCGCCCCGACTCGGGCGAGGTCTGGGTCGGCGGAAAAGACATGGCGAAGATTAAAGGCCGCGAGCTGATGGAGCACCGGAAACTTTTCGGCGTGCTCTTCCAAAACTCGGCGCTCTTCGATGACTTCACGATTTTCGAAAACGTAGCGTTCCCGCTTCGTGAGCACACGAAGCTTACCGAAAAAGAAATCACGGACAAAGTCGTGAAGGCGCTCGACCTTCTCGGAATGGACCGCGCCTCGCACGATAAACTTCCGAACGAAATTTCCGGCGGAATGAAGAAACGGGTCGCTCTTGCGCGCGCGATCATTCGCGAACCCTCGATCCTCCTTTATGACGAGCCGACGACCGGTCTCGATCCGGTCACGCGCACGACCGTCGATGACATTATCGAGCAGCTGAAGGACGAGCTTCACCTCACTTCGATCGTGATTTCGCACGACATCCCTTCCGCGCTTTTACTCGCGGACCAAATCGCGTTCCTGCACAAAGGGGAGATCGTTTTTTGGGGAAAACCCGCCGAGTTCCGTAAAGCGACCCACCCGGCGATCCGAGCCTTCCTCGATGCCGAGGGACGAACGGTGAAGGCGCTCACCGGAACATGAACTTTCTAATTCGGACGAAGGAAAATCGAATTTCCGGTCCGTTCCCGAAGGAAGTCATTCTCGCCCGGATGCAATCGGGAGAGTTACGGGAGATGGACGAGGTTTGTCCCGCTTCCGGCTACTGGATTTATCTCCACGAACGTGACGAATCGCTGCGCATTCTAGGAGTCGCGCTCGCGCGCACCGAAGACTTCCATGAAGAGTCCACCGAAACGGATACCGAGACGGTGACTGCGACCCAACCGACGAGCGCCCCGTTTGCGGCCCATTCGGCGAAGGACATGATGCGCGAAGCGCGAGACGCAGTGAACTCGAGCTCGCAAGGAAATACGAATGCGGATTCGGTGGCGAACCGGCCCGAGTATTCTCCGACGCCGCCTTCGGAAGGTCTCATGAGCAATCGCCCGGAAGCGATCCGCGCACTGAAGTTCGTGCTCCTCGTCGTCGGTTTCCTGATCGTGTTTATTTTATTGAGGATTTACCAGGTCGCGAACCCCGTTTAGAGTCGCCGGTTCGTTTCGGTTCGATCAGGAAGAGATCAGTCAGCGAGGTCTTGCCGGAGGCTTCGTTTAGCTTTTCGAGGATCTGCCGCTTTCGGTGGTGAAGCTCGGTCCGCCAGACGGAGTGGTCGACTTCGACCCAGAGAACGCCGTCTTCGACCTTCAGCGCGCGGGCATGCTTCGCGATTTGGGGCCCGACCGTCTTTTCCCATGCCTCCACGGCGACCGCCTCCTCCAAACGGGTTTGGAGGGCGGGATTTCGGGCGCGAATCTTCGCGAGGATGTCCTTGATGGAGTCGAAGCCCATAGGGTACGACCGAAATACATGATTCGACTGACACAAGCGACCCGCGCCGCGTTATTGGTCTTTTGCGCCACCTCCGGCGTCGGGATTTCCGGATGCGGGTACGCGTTCGAGAATTCACGGACAAACTCGCTGAAGGACATCGACGTGAAGTCGGTCTATGTCTCGCCGGCGAAGAATTTGAGCTACAAGCCGGGTGTCGAGAACTTGGTCTATAACGAGCTGATTCAAGCGCTCCTCGCTGGTCATCGGGTGAGACTCGTCGACCGTCCGGAACTGGCAGACGCCCTTCTCGAAACGAGTATCGATCGAGCGGGTTATACCCGGTCCGCCGACACGGACGCGGCTTCGGTTTATCCGATCGCAGTGAGCGCGATCCAGATTCGGGTCGCGACGGAATACCAAGCGGACGTGACTTGTACGTTTCACCTGAAGCGGCAAAAGGATGGAGCCGGTGCGGAGACGCTCTGGGAATCTGCCTTCACGCGGTCGCGTCGATTCGCGGCGAACAACCAGAAGATCGAGTTCGGCACGACATCGGGACTCATTAACGAATCCGAATTCGATCGGACGCTTCAGGAAGTCGCACATGGGATGATGCAAGACGTGCAAGAAGCGATGGTCGCGCGGTTCTGATGCCAAAGCTCGAACCGAAGATCATTCAGAAGGAACTCGAGGGCGGGAAAGTTCGCCCGGTTTACTGGTTTTACGGCGGCGAAGCGATGAAGTCGCGCGAGCTCCTGAAACGCATTCGGGGCGTCGTCTTCGGCGAGGATTCGTCGAAGAAAAACGAAAGTGGCGAGGAGCAGGGATTCTCTGCATTTGCGTCGGCTTTTCGCGAAACGATCTTAGACGGCCAAGAGTGCGAAGTCTCGGAAGTGCTGGACGCGGCCCAGTCGCTCTCGCTCGGGGGTGGCGGGAAACTCGTGGTCGTAAAGCAGGCACATAGTTTGACCGTGAGTTCGAAATCGCCCGATTCTTTGCTCGAGCTCTGCTCGTCAGAATTCGTGAAGGTGAGCGAAGGCGCGTCGGTCGTCGTATTTCTTTCGAAGGACCTCGATCAGCGGAAAAAGTTTACCAAAGGTTTAATCGAAAAGGCGGCATGCGTTCCTTGCGAAGAGATCGCCGAGGCGGACCGTGAGGCGTGGGTCGGGTATCTCGCGAAGCGGAAAGGGTTAACCCTGAACGTGAACGAGGTCGGTTCACTTCGGGCGATGGATCCGTGGTCGCTCGACGGGGTCGACCGCGAGTTAGAGAAGATGGAATCGGCGACGAATCCCGCTGACCGTGAAGCGGTGCTGCTCGGGGGGGCTGAAGGCGAGGGGGCGTCCGAAAACTTCGTCGATGCTTTCCTATCCCGTGATCTCCGGTCGGCACTTCCGGAGGTACGGCACTTCGCGGACTCCCCGGAAGCGGCCTTACCGCTCCTCGGTCTACTCAGCTGGAATGCGAAGATGCTGATCGGTCTATTAAAGGACCGCGAAGCGGGGACGCGCGAGACGAAACTCGGCTCGTTTCTTCAGGATCGTTTTACGCGGTACACGCGGGTTTGGACGCTATCCGACGCCATCTCTCTCCAGAGCGCGCTCGCTCGAGTCGACTTCTCGACGAAGCAAACTCCACGGGCGCCCCTCGGAACCTGGACCTCGCTTGTACTCGAGTTCTGTAAATAGGGCGGTCTAATTAGCGCGAAGCGTTAAGTCCATCGCCCCTAACCCGAAATTTCATTCTAAGCCCATTTAGAAATTGCTAGAAATGGCCTCCCGTTTGGATTCCCCAGCGATAACGGGGCCTTGACGCGCACAGGTTAATGCATAGCGCATTATTTCGGTGCAGTATTCTAACCCATTAGAATCATGAAGGTTTACTAAAAAGACACACTGCGTCATCTTTATCCTTCCCCTTTTCTGCGGCGAGGCGTAAAAGTACCACTGGATGCGTCATAAACTGGACCCCAAGGTCCGTGGAAAAGGTTCGAGGAGACAGACTATGTCCTTCGCTAATTTAAAAATCAGAAACTCACGCAGCGCAGCATTCTCGCTTACGCTCGCGCTTTTAGCGGCGGGTTGTACGCAGTCGGTTCCGAGCCAGTTCAAGCTGCTTCCTGCCGAAGATACCGCACCCGCGGCCTTCGAAGTCGGTGAAGTCGTCGTCGAAAAGCACGGCGCTCCTGTCGATATTCTCTGGGTCGTCGATAACTCCGCCTCGATGCTGACTTCCCAAACGAAATTAAAAAATGGTCTCGCCGCTTTCGCTCGCGATTACCTCACGAAAAACGGAACGGACATCCAACTCGCGGTCATCACGACCGATACTTACGTCGCGAACGTCGCGTGGGAAAAGTATCTGAACACGGAAAATCCGGAGACGAAAAAGACTCCGCTCCAAATTCACGCTTCGAAAGAACCGAATCAACGTCAGTGGGGTTCGGACTACGCGAAAATCTCCGCGTCTGCTCTGATGTCGACGAAATCGAAGTCTGGTCTCGTCTCGAATTTCCAATCCCGCGTTCTCGTCGGGACCGGGGGCATGTACGAAGAACACGGCTTCGACTCCGTCGCCCAGTTCCTCGCGGACAACGAAAAGGGCGCTTCGGCGAACAAGCTTTTCCGTAAGGGGTCCCAGCGGATCATCATCTTTCTCTCGGACGAAGACGATCAGTCGATGGGCGACAACGTCGGACCGGAACCCCGCAAGCTTCTCTATAGCGGCTCTTACTACACCGGCGTGAACGCGGCGGCGGCCGACAAGATTCTTCCACCCCAGTTCACGATCGGCTGCCCAGGCGAAGCGAACGTGATCGGTAAACCGATCACCGCGGCGACGGCGATGACTCTTTGCGCCCGCCCGGGAACGGTCGAAGGCGTGAACGTATTTAAGGACCAACTCGATTCGTTCTTCCGCGGCCTCGACGGAAACCCGAATGGGAACCCGAACTACTTCGTTACCGCGATCGTCGGCCAAGACCCGAAGACGATCGAAACGCTTCGCCGGAATACGACCGAGAAGAATGCGGAAACGAAACTGACGGTCATCACGAACGAAATCGGCACTCGCTACCTCGACCTCGTGAACCAAGCGGCCAACGGTTCGTTCGCGATGGACATCGGCGCGAGCGACTATTCTCCAATTTTGAAAAAAATCGGTCTCGAAATCGAGAAACGCTCGGTCGTGAATAAGACGTCGCCCCAAACGACGTTTACCCTCGATCGCGCTCCCGATACGCGTGAAAAGCTCGTTGTCACCGTCCGAACGGCGGGTAGCCAAACGATCGTTCTCGCAGCTTCCCAGTATCACGTGGCGGCGAACAAACTCGTCATCACCGACAAGTCCCTCATTTCCGTTCTCCAGCCGGGAGATCGGATCAGCGTCCAGTATCAGCCAGCTACCGTGCTGCCGGCATCTAAATAAGGAGAGAGTGAATTATGAACTTCATCGAATTTCTTAAAGGTAACTTCATGCATGTCGCACCGATCTTCGTCGCCGGCGCTATCGCGTTGGCGATCGCGGTCGAGCGGATGGTGGCTTTGTTCCAAACGTATCCCATCCGTAATCTCGACGCGTTCTTCGCGCGGATTTCGGATCTCGTAATGTCGGACCGCATTCAAGAAGCGGTTTCGGTTTGCGACCAAATGCCGAATAAGCCTTCGGCTCAAGTCGTAAAGCTCGCTCTTATGCGCGCTCACCAGCCGGAAGAGCTCATCGAAAACGGTCTCGGAATTTCCGTGAACAAGGCCGCGCAAGCGATCCAAAAGCGGACCCAGTTCCTCGCAACGATCGCGAACGTGGCGACCCTTCTCGGTCTCCTCGGCACGATCGCCGGCCTCATCGCTTCGTTCCAAGCCGTAGGCACCGCCGATGCTTCCCAGAAGTCGACGCTGCTTGCGAACGGAATTTCAACGGCGATGAACGCCACGATGCTCGGTCTCGCGGTCGCGATCCCTTGCATGGTGATGTTCAGCTTCCTCATGAATCGCACGAACCGCCTGGTCGCCGAAGTCGATCAATCGGCCATGCAAGCCATGGATATTCTAAAGCAGAAGTTCTACGCGGCCCAAGAGTCGTCCCTTAAAGTGGTCGGCGGCCGTAAGTAAGTCTCGGTAAGCCCAACAGCGCCTCTGCCGCAGGCAGACCCTCGGCCAGCCGGTCCAGCACCAAAGGCCCCAGCGCAGGGTCAGTGACATTCTGGCTCGCCACC
>JBBQMV010000081.1:0-9100 GCA_038329315.1 Bdellovibrionia bacterium
AAACGGACATCGGGTCACCTACTGAAGGGGGTTAGTCGTCGCCTTCGCGGTCGGCTGCGGCGTGGAAAGGAGCTCGAGATCATTCATCCGGGCACGAACGTCCGAAGGAATGAAGGTTCCGCCGCTTCCCGTGTATCCGAAAAAAACACTCTCTTCGTAACGGCGGTAGCAGGCTTTCGCGACTTCTGTGTGCGGCGACTGACGAATGCACGAGCGATAATAGAATTCTCCGAAGTCCCGGACTCCGTAATCATCGAGCACATCATAGGAAAGGCCCGCCAAATAGAGGGCGTTCGATCCCATGATTCCTTTCGGCTCAAGCCCGAGAAGCTGGTGAATCACTCCACTTGCGCGGAGATAGACCATATCTGCGGACCGATCGGCTGGAAATTTTTGGATCTCCCTGGCTTTCGCGACCAGACGAGTCGCCTCCGCAAAAAGGCTATCGATGTTGTCGGCGGCTACCGGCTTTTCAGCCTTCCACTCGACCAAGGACTTTTTCCAGTCCTTCGCTTGTTCGCGGAGGTAAAACGGCACGCCGGCATTCTTAATTGCGTTATCGACAAGCCGAATCGCCAAGTCCGGGTCGCGCTTCACGCGGACCGCGATGCTCAAACCCGAGCGCAGCGCCTTTTCATAATCGAATAAATGACTGCGGGCACTGTCCTCTTCGGTTGAAACCTTCTCAAACACTCCGAGCGCCTGATCGAATTCGCGGATAGCGGCGAAATAATTACCCCGTGCAATGGGATCGAGTCCCTTCATTCGAGGATCGATTTTCATTCCGACAAAGCTCGGGCCTGAATTTATCCGCGTATGGCAGGCGATACAGTAATTCGTCATCGAACCCAGAATCACGCGTGCGTATGCCCGATGCCCAGCCGCGTACGACTTCGCTGCATAATCGGCTTCCACCGCGAAATCCGAAGCGATCATTCCGATGCTCGGGTCCTTATCCGGCGAGTTCGCATTTTTTCCGGATACATCATGCGCGAGTTTCGCGAACTCCTTGGTATCTTTTTCGATCGTCTTGAAATTTTTCTTATCATTGAAACGCTCGTCGCTCGAAATATCGACAAAAAGACGATTGAGAACGCTTTGGATCTCTCGCATCTTCGAGCTCCACGCCTCAGGCGCTTTCGTGGCCTCAGGCGCTTTTGCGGATAGGCTGAGCGGCGCGAGCAGAACCGCGATAAGCGTCACGGACGATCCCGATATTTTCAAGTGCGCACCCCACCGACTTCATCGCCGAAACCGTGCTTGTAAAACGCATCGAGTTGTTCGCCGAGCACCCGGAGCCCATCGCTTGCCGTAAATACCCCAACGATTTTTCCGTTGGCTTGGCGCACGATTGCGCAGCCAAATTTATTCTCGGCCATCCCGAGCACGACTTGATCGAGTGGCGCTTCTGGAAGAACCGCATACGGATCCGGAGTCATCACGTCGTCTACCCGCATACCGTCCGCCCCTTTAAACGAAGCCGCGAGCTTTACGTCGCGATCGGAGAGTATTCCGACAAGGGCCCCTTCAGTCACTACTGGGAGATGGCGGATTCGGAATTCACGCATGATCGAGAGCGCGTTTTGAATGGACTCATTGACGTCGATGGTTTGTGGCAACGGAGTCATAAACTTGTGGACCTGCGGCATTTGTTTCATGGATTAATCCTCCTCACGCATAGCGCGTATCCTGTCCTTAAAGCATGAGCCGGGCCAACCCAGGCGCGCAGAATTATCGAATTACGTATTTGATATTAATGACTATTTTAGTCTCAGCGCCCGATCGCAGCACACGCGGGAACCCCCGCGGGACGAAGAGTCCCAGGCGGAGGCCGAATCGCCCCTTCGAATCCCCCCGCTATACGCTTAGAGGGTCAATGCTCCGGAATGGTCCGTGCTCAGAGGGAGCTCTACGATGAATTCGGAGCCCTTCCCGAACTCACTGGCAACGGTGATTTCACCTCCGTGAGCCTTCACAATTCGGGAAGTGATCCAGAGCCCCAAACCATTCCCATGAATGTCGCCCGCTTCATGTTCCCGCGCGAAACGTGAGAAAACTTGTTTTTGGAACGTCTCACTCATCCCGATCCCTTGGTCTTTTACGCGGACGACTGCCTGTCCGCTCTTTTCTTCGAGGGTCACCGAAATCGGTTTCCCCGCCCCATATTTCAATGCGTTCGTCAGAAGGTTAATGAGAATTTGCTCGATTCGAGCGCGGTCCCAATTTCCCCAGATGAATTCGGGTGAGAAGAAACCCACCTCGACCTTCTCCCGAACAAAGTCATCGTGGTACTGGGCGAGGATTTCATCGACGACTCGGACCAAATTTATTCGTTCGTACTTCAACTCGAGGCGCCCGGCCGAAATTCGACTGACGTCGAGCATGTCATCAACCATATGGTTAAGACGCTGCACTTGCAGGAGTAGAGTCTCTAAAATACCGCTTTGTTCAGCGGGAGTCTGCCCGGCGGGGTCTGCTTTTAGTTTTTTAAGGCGAACCTGAATCCGAAGCTGGAGCGCAGTAATCGGGGTTTTCAACTCATGGGACGCCATCGATACGAACCGATCGCGACTCAATATCGCCTCTTCCGCCCGATTCAGTTCTTTCTGAATATCAACCAATCGCACGCGTTCCAGCTCCGCTTCCTTGAGAGCGCTCATGTCGCTCCTCACTGAAAGGTACTGGTAAGGGGATCCGGAACGATCGCAAAACGGAATGATGGTCATTTGGGACCAGTAGGCGCGTCCACTCTGGTGAAGGTTTCGGATTTCACCCCGCCAGGTCCCACCCGATCTAATCGTATCCCATAAGTTTTGGTAGAACGCTTTCGTGTGATATCCCGAATTCAGGATTCGGTGCGTCTTCCCCAGGAGTTCCTGCTCCGAATATCCCGTGAGCAAGCAGAATTTCGAATTCACAGAAGTAAAGACACCCTGAAGATCCGTCACCGAAACCGCCGCGACCTCTTCAAGCGCCGCCTTATAATTCCGGAGATCGCCTCCGTCCATCGGCCCATTACCCATCTTCGAAGCCCTCCTTGCGCCCACCCTCGCGGTAGTGAATAGCAAAATTTTCGCCAAACTCATAGTCCGTGGCCATAAAGCGCGTAAAACCGAGCTGAGTGAGGATCGCCAAGGGCTTGGCGTTTCTTTTCCATTCAGATTTTGATTCTGAGCACCGAAGAGAAATTGTGAGACTTCGAAGCCGTACTTTCATCATCATCACCCTCGCCCTCTCGCTCATTTCGACCAGCGTTTTCGCTGCCCGGAAAAAAGCGCGCGTCGTGACGGCGGTTGAAGGTAAGATCACGGGTCTGAAGAACGGGAAAGACCGGAAGCATAAACGCTACTGGGAATACCGCCTCCGCACCGCTGCCGGTAAAACTATTATCGTGCACGACTACCAATACGGCCGGTATCGCCAGCCCGCCGGCATGGGCATCCAAGAAGGCGCGAAACGTAAAGTTCGCGGCTTCTACGTCCATATTTCGACCGTCATTGGCAGCTCGAAAAAAGAGCCAGTCCTTATCGTTTCCCCGGCAAACTAAACTCGAACACCGTTCGAATGCCGTAGTGATCCGAAAGCGCCGGTATGGCGTCGGAAATCCGCTCGCGAAAGACTACGCGCGACTCGATGGGCTTCCACTCCGCGTGCGGTGCGAAGAGCACGTAGTCGAGGGTCTCCTCGGGAGAGGTATCAAACTCTTTTCTCGTGTACGGATTTTCTTGGGAGTACGTCGGTACTGCGGGATGGCCGGGATCAAGTCCGTTCGCGACGAGAAAACTATTCTCGAAGGACTGCCCCGTCGCCTGGAGCGCTTCGAGAAACCGCGTGTACTCGTCCGCGTAGCGCGAGCCGTAGCCTTTGGGTCCCTCATGAACCTGGTAATGGAGATTTAGATCTCCCGTCAGAACCGCGAACTTCCCTCTTCGATGAGCGCCGATGAATTCGGCCACGTCGAGAAGCTGAACGAGAAGCTTCTTTCGGGCGCGCGCGTCGTAGGCGAGTGTCTTTTGATCGAAAGCGATGGATCCGAGATGGGTCTGAAAAAGGTCGATCTCACCGAACTCTGGGTGATCGATGGTTGCGGCCACCACTCGCTTCGCCCCAAAGATTTCGATGAAGCTCGTGAACGTCCGAAACGTCTTACTTCGCTCGATTCGTTTGAGCGGATACTTCGAAGCGAGAAACATTCCGTCACCGAGCCCGAACCGGTGGCGGGAATGAACGAAATATCCATAACCGTACGCCCGGAGCATCCGTTCTAAGTTTTCTTTGTCGCGATTAACCCAAATTTCCTGCAATGAAAGCACGTCCGCATGGGTCGCCGCTAAAGTTTCCGGAAGAATCTGACGCCGCTCCCGGTAGTCCGCGGCCCAATCAAGAAACGGAAGGGCGAGCAACCACGCATTAAACTGGAGGACCGAGAGGGTACGGACTTTCGAGTTCACTCGATCTTTGAAACCGATGGAAGCGTAACGAGATTTTCTTTCCCGCCGCACGTCGGGTGCTTGTAGCCGTTCGGCACTTCTTTTCCGGCGAGGTAAACAATGTCGTCGTCCTTCGTCAGACTGACACCGGCCGGAACGTGATCAAACCCGAGCACCTTACGCGTCTGCCACGCAATATTATGGTCCGCGCAGGAAGAATCGCCGCTGACACCGAGGCCGCCGACGAGTACGCCTTTTTTCGTGTAGAGCGCGAGACCGCCGCCGAACACATTTACGCCGCCGATTTTGCGGCCGACCATCGGATCGTTCGTTTGGCCATAGCGCTTCGGCTCACCTTCATAAGCGACACGGACATCGACCGGATTCGATTCTTGGAGACCAAAGAGAGTTCCGCCCGGCTGAACGGCCGAGAAGAGATTCGCGGTCGAGAGCGCGAGCTTCGGAAGTGAGAACGCATTCGCGGTATTCGCTTTTTGGGCCGAAATTGCGCGCGAACCTGGCCACTGGGAGCCGCGGTCTTCGCCGGTGAAAACGACGGCGCAAACTTCGCCGTCGCGGTTCACGACCGTTCCCCACATCTCGAGGTTCAGTCCGCCGTTATCCATCTTGCGGGCCTTCGTGAGCGCTTCCTTCAAATCCTTCCAACTCGGAACGGTCTTACAGTCGGCAGCCGTTGCGGCGCCCGAGACTAAAGAGATTCCGACCAAAATCAATGCGAGGTGTTTCTTCATGCGAGCTCCTTCGGCGAGATCAATTTTCGAGTTTGAAGGTTTGTCGAGTTTGTCTGAAATGTCAAACGGACGGACCAATAACGCCAAGCGTTTAAGGCGTCCCGTTTCCGCAAACTTCGATCAGCTGAGTCCGGCGCGCATCGAGCCGCCATGGAAAATAACAGAACGTCCCGCACGCAGCCGCTACCCACTCCCCGATGTCGTGCTCGTGAATTTCGCCGAAAGAACCTCCCCGCTCGAGCCATTTCGCGGTCCATGCGTCCGCGAGTTCTCGACTGCTCGGCCGAGCGGGGAACTCGAGCAAAGTCCGGGGCGAGGCTCCGATCTTCACCGAAAACCGATCGTGGAAGCTGATCCACGGCACGGTCGTACGGAGCCCACGCGCCAGACCGCCCCCGACTTCCGCCATCCGTGCCTCGTCGAAGAGAAATCCGAGCTGCCCGAGAAGGTTCGAGAAAAGCACCGTCGCGCCGGGCGGGGCCTGGGTGTCGGAAAGCCATTTTTCGAGGTCCCAATTCGCCGCCTCGAGCTTGCGAAAAAAGTCCTGACGAACAAATCGCGCGTTTTCCGCGCGCTTCCGAAGCACCGCCCCCGCTAATGGGTCGATATCGACGGCCATGATCGAGCGAAAACACGAGAGAAACGCTGGCTCAAAACAGTAGCCGCCGCTCGGCCCGACGAGCACGAGGTCGGTTTCACCCGGCTTCGGGATTCGGCGCGCCAGCTCGCGCGCGAGGTCTTCCCGAAAGGGCTGCCAGAGGTGAGAAGCGTAGCGGAGGGCCGCGAGGTGGTATCCGATTCCACCCGACGCACCGACCAGTCCACGAACCCCTTCACCCAAGCGCTTCATGAAAATACGGTAACGGGAGGGAGTCGCGCTTGCGAGCGCTTTTTCGATAGCCTAGACTGAGAAGCATGACCCTTTTGCAAGCCATCATCACCGCGATCGTGGGAGTTTTTTCGGAAATTTTTCCCGTCGCGGCCGGGGCGCATCGGAGCCTCCTCGAGTTCTTCTTTGGTTGGGACGTTTCCCACCCGAAGCTGATCGGCGCGACCGAGCTCGGACTTTTCTTGAGCCTCGCCTTCACGCTCCGCCACGACATCGCCAGCCACCTGAGCTCGCTGATCCAGGTTATCGTCTATCGGAAAAAGCCGAAGGCGATGGACGAGCAAATGCCAATCTTCGTCTTGATCTCGATCATCATTCCGATCATCACGTTTTTCTTTTTCCGTCAGCAGCCAGTCCTACCGGGTGAAAATCCGTACCTCTTCGCCGGACTCCTCGCGCTATCGGCGGTCCCGATGGCGTTCTTGGATAACTACACGAAAAAGAACAAATCGATCTACGACTGGAACGCGCTCGATGCCGCCCTGATCGGGATCGGCAGTGCCGCACTCGCCGTCCCGGAAATCGGCCGCGCGACCGGCGCCTTCACCGTCTCGGCCCTTCGGAATTATTCCCGCGAAGGCGCGGCGAAGTTCATCCTCTACATCGCGACCCCGCTCTCGGCACTGAGCGCCTGGTACCACCTCCGCGGACCGGGCTCGGTCCTCGCCGTCTCGGAGTTTTCGAAGATTTACTTCTACGTCGCAGTCGTCACTTCGACATTGGCCGGGATGCTCGCGATCAACATCTTCCTCGGACAGATGAAAACCGTCACGCTGATGCGTTATGCGATTTACCGGGTCCTGCTTGCGGCGACGGTGATTGGTCTCCATCTTTACCGGACGAACGGTTAAGCAGGCCTTTCAGAAGCCAGTAGTCACCGAGCAAGCAAAATAGGAAACCGAAAAAGAGCAACACGCCCAAGATTCGGGGCGGAGTAAACGCGGCGGCGAGGAAGACCAGACATCCGAGCGCCATCGTTACCGACGTAAAGATCGCACCGTCGCGACGAGAACTCACGCCTTCCGTAAGGCGGCCCTTGCGGCTCGCGAAAATGAACTGAATGGCGTTGTCCCCCGTTAAGCCGACGAGAACCGCGGCACAGTTGCACGTATAGACGTTCAGTGGAATTCGAAACACCGACAGGATGACCAGCATCATGAGTGGGCCCCAAAACGAAGACAGAACGAGGTAGACCCCGTCTGGGGTTCGTTTCGCCCGGATGATGAACACCATCAGCAGCGTCACGAGAAGGAGACTCACGACCAGACTCTCGGAAAGAGTACGGGCGATAGAGAATGTATACTCGGAATAAAGATCGATCAGACCCGAAATCGTGCAGATCTTCGGGTCACAAATCTGCGCGAGTTCGTCCCGAAATGCGCGGTAGTCGCGCACGTCCGAAGAGTTCACGTACAAAATCACTCGCTCGCGGCCCCGCTTCGTTTGGTAACGCTTCGAAAGCGGTCCGTTACTCACCTGTCTTTCGATGAACTTTTGGTCTTCCGCAGAATATCCGGTCTTCAGAAAATCGATCAGGCCGGATCTTTCCTCGACTCGTACGACTAAGGGAAACTTCCCAATTTTCGCCAAAATCGGCGCCCGCTCTTCGGCCGTCGTTCCATCCACGAACAGGAGATCCAGAGTATTTTCCCATCCCCGGGTATCCCGGAGGTAGCGGATCGATCGGCGGAACGGGTGTGACTCCGGGAAAAGGCCCTTCGGATCGTCCGTCACATTTACCGCGGATACGGCCCACGGCGTGACGACAAGAAGTCCGAGCAAGACCTGGGCGGTTCGGCGCCCCGGTAACCAACGGCCCGCCGCCGGTCCCTTGATTCGAGCGAGAAAGAGATTTGGGCCCTTCGTCCAGCGGCGAAACCGCGGAACGAGCGCCATGAAGGAAGGAAGAAAGAGCATGACCATGATCCACTCGAAAAGCGCGCCCATGCCGGCCCAGAGCCCAAACCGGCGGATGATGACGACTTCCGAGAGGCAAAGCGAAAAAAACCCGATCATTGTGGTGAGTGAAGTGAAAAAACTCGGAACGAGAAATCGCCGAAAAGTGCGCCGGAAATTTTCGGGTCGCTCCATCTGGGCGGAGCTCACGTAACTAAAGTCTTGGTGGGCCGCGATCGTCACCATCAGAAAGATCGTGCTCGCGAGCACATCCACGGGATGTCCGGCCCTCCCCATTCCGCCGAAAATAAAGAGCCCGGTCGTCGCGAGGGTTCCCATGAGAAGCATCCCGCTTTTCCAGGTTCCCGTATAGAAACGATAAAGCAGGAGGATCAGAACCAAAACGCCGAGGTTCATGAATGGAAATCGCTTCATCCCCACCGCGACGTGGTGATCGTACATGGCGGGTCCGCCCCAGACGGTGATGAATTTTCCGGCGAATGTCTGCTCGAACTCGGTCATGAAAGCCTGGATCGGTTTCGGATCGAAACGGCCGCGCTTACTCCCCCCCGGCGTATCCCGAAACGAAATTTCGATCCCGATATCCGCCACTCCGGGTGCGATGAGAGTCCCGACGATCGGGGTCTGGCCGATGCGGGCGATCTGGGCGTCGATCGAACGGAAGGATTGGTCACAGGGCTCGAGAATTCGACGATACCGGAAAGAGTCGGGCTCGAGGATGACCTCCCGTAAATCAAAAGGCGAGCTCATCCGCTGGATTTCCGGGTTCGAAAGATTCGCTTCCGTCAGCCAGTGGTGAAGCGTGCAGAGATCTTCGGCGTTCCAGTGTCCGCTCACCGGACGGATGAAAGCTAGAATCGGATTTCCGGCGAGGAACTCCTTCGCGATCGTATCGAAGTTTTTAGCGGACTCCGTATCGTCGGAAAAGAGATCGCGCGCGGCGGTTACGCTCTTTAAGTGCGGCAGCCCTCCGGCCATTACGCCGACGATCGCGAGAATGGACCCGACGGTGAATGCCGGCCTACGGAGACAGAACCAGTAAAACCGGATGATCAAACGCGAGAAGCGAGCCAACACCCAAGGCGAGGCTCGCTTCTCGGTAGAAAAGTTCG
>JBBQMV010000082.1:0-9029 GCA_038329315.1 Bdellovibrionia bacterium
GACCGCGCGCTCGCGCTCTTCCCCGAGATCACGATCGTCGTCGCCGGCACCGGCCAAAAGAATCCGCTCTTCACTCCCGAAGAACGCGTCGAACTCATCCGCTCCGTCGTGAAGGCGCGCGGGTATCCCGCGGGCGCGGTGAAGGTCGACCGCTGGCCAGGCCTCATCATGGAGTACGCGACCGAACATAAAATTTCCGCCGTGATCCGCGGACTGCGCGCGGCGAGCGACTTCGAATATGAATTCATGATGGCGAGCATGAACAAGCAGATTAATTCTGACGTCGAGACGCTCTTTATGATGACCGCTCAAAACCTTTATTTCGTGAGTTCTTCGATGATCAAGGAACTTGCGCGCTACGGTGGCGACATCACCGGATACGTTCCAAAAGAAGTCGTCGCGGCGTTCGAGAAAAAACGCGATGTCCTTTCCGCGGGCGGTACGATGAATACGAAGGGAAAACGATGATTGCGAAACGTCTCGACGGGGTAACCGAAAGCGCGACTTTGAAATTGAACGCGCTGGTGCAAGCGATGCGGGCGCGCGGCGAAGACGTCGTGAACCTCACGGCTGGCGAACCTGATTTTCCGCCGCCCGAAGAAGCGAAGGCCGCCGTTAAGCGCGCCGTCGACGAAAACAAAAACAAATATACGCCAGTCGCCGGCCTGCCGGAGCTTCGCGAACGGATCGCTAAGAAGACGAATAGCCAACAACCGAACGTTATCGCCGCTCACGGCGAATGGAAAGCTTCGGACGTCGTCGTGACGAACGGCGGAAAGCACGCGATCTTTAACGTGATGATGGCGCTTCTGAATCCGGGCGACGAAGTTCTGATTCCGGCGCCGTATTGGCTGAGTTATCCGGAAATGGTGAAGATCGCCGAAGGGAAGCCGGTCATCCTCGAGACGACTCCCGAAGCGAAATTCAAAGTCACCGTCGCCGACCTTCGGAAGAAGCTCACGCCGAAGACGAAGCTCCTCATCTTGAATTCGCCTTCGAATCCGACGGGCACGACTTACACGCGCGCCGAGTTCGAAGCGATCGGGAAGTGGCTGGCGACGGAAGCCCCCGGCGTTTGGGTGCTCTCCGACGAAATCTACGACCGCATTCTTTTCGGCACCGATCCGTTTGTTTCTTTCCTTGATGCTGCGCCCGAGCTGAGAAATCGCTCGATCACCGTCAACGGCCTGTCGAAGGCCGCGGCGATGACGGGATGGCGGATCGGTTGGACGGTTGCGCCGCCCGAACTCACTCAGCCGATGCTCACGCTCCAAGGTCAGTCGACGAGCGGAATTTCGTCGCTTACGCAGTACGCGGGAATCGCCGCCCTCGACCTCGCAGAGGAAAAATTTGCCGAGATGGTCGCAGCGTTTAAGCGCCGTCGACGGATGGCGTTGGAAATCCTCGCGAAAGCTGAGAAACTTAAGGTGGTTCCTCCGGAAGGCGCATTTTACGTCTTTTTGGGGATCGAAGCGTTTCTGAAAGCGGGCGAGGATTCGATGCAGTTATCGGAGACCCTCATTCGCGAAGCGAAGGTTGCGGTCGTTCCGGGAACTCCGTTCGGTGCTCCGAAATGGGTTCGGATGAGTATCGCTACCGACGATGAAACGTTGAAAAAGGGCTGCGAGCGTCTCGCTCAGTTTTTTAGTTGAACGAGACGCACGGAAAGGATGTCCGTGCCATTGCCAACGCTATTGCCGCGTTCACTCTTAAAAATTTTCGCCATACTCGCGTTCGCGGGAATGGGACTCTCCGCGTGCGGAAGCGCGAACTATTCTTGTGATAGCGACTCCGGACGGACCGCGATCGTTTCCGACGTCGATAAATACCTCAGTTCCCAAGACTGCGCGGCCGCGCTCGCGCTGATCGAACAGTATTATCCCCTGGCCGGGTGTGGAACCGATGAGATCCGGCTCGCGCGCGCGTCGGCGAACGCTTGTGCCGCGAACATCAACTTCTTCCAAATGATTACCAACCTTGGCACCGTCAACCTGGTCGGAAGCGGGATGTGGGTCAGTCTTACGCAGCTTTTTCCGTCATCCGTGAGCGACCAGCGCGTGACCGGCGGCCAAAACGCCCTGGACGCCCTTTTCGCAATTCAAGTCCCCGGTTCGCTCACGCCTCCACAGTACGTCATCAATGCGAGTTCCCAGAATCCGGGGACGCTCATGGCGATCCACCGGACAGACGGCGCGAACCTTTACTCGATGCTCGTTTCGATGTCGCTCATTGGCGCGCTCCAGAATCGCTACGGCGCGCCGGATGCCTTGTTTCACAAAACGCAGAAACTCGGCGCAACCGCCGGGAATGGGAACGGATGGGAAACCGTCACTGCGGTCGACGTGAATGCATGCACGTACGCGGGCTCGATTCTTACGTTATTCGATACGATTTCCCAAGTCGGCGGGACCATCGGAAGCTCACTCGGCGGGTCGGTGGGCGGCGCGCTCACGACTGCAGCCACGACGTTCTCCGCGCTGATGGATGCGTCTTGTGATGCCGGCTGCCAGGCGTGCGGATTTCCCGCGGGCTCCTGTACGCCGTGTCCGACCGAACTTCGAAATCGGAATTCGTGTACCGGTGTCGCCACCAATAAAGCGTCTTGTGCGGCGTCGGGTATCGTCACCTTCATCGATACGAATCCGCTGGGGTGGCCGTGAAGGGGCGCTTCCGCCGCCTCCTCATTTTAACCGCCTTTCTTTTAGCGAGCGCCGCGCGCGCCGAGATGTCGCATAGTCTTCTCCGGAGTCCCGAGGCGCTCGCCATGGGCGGCGCGTATACCGCGATCGTCGAGGATCGCGACGCTGCATTTTATAATCCGGCCGGCGTCGCCGCTTACGATCACCTTTCGCTCCATTTCGTCGACCTCGATCCGACAGTTTCGAACTGGGTAGTTTCTGGTTGGAAAACGCTTCAAAATATTAAGAACCCGAGTGGCGCGACGCTGAACCAACTCATGGGCCAGAACATTTATGTTCAGAGCACGGCCACGGCCGCAGTGCTCGCGCCGGGGTTCGCGCTCATCGGACTCTACGACGTTCAGGGCGCGCTCTACGCGAAGAACCAAGCGTTCCCGAAGATCGAGTACGGGTATCAAACCACTCGCGGCGTACAGGCCGCGTTCGGATATTCGGTGACGGACGGACGAGCTCGTGGACACGGGCGTCACAATAGCGATTACTTGAACGAATGGCGATTCGGCGTCGGCGCCAAGCTTCTCACTCGAACCGGTGGCTACCGGCTCCTCAGCGCGGCCGAGCTCTTTTCGATTAATACGACGAGTGCTTCGACTCTGATCGGCGGAACCGGGACCGGTTACGGCGGCGATCTCGGCGTTCAGCGGATCCAACACCTGAACCCGAATACGACGGCGTACTGGGGCGCTTCGTTCCTGAACGTCGGCGATGTGACATTCGGACACGGAGCAAGTCCTCAGCGCGGTGATTTTTCGACCGGACTCGGGTTGAAGTTCAAGCAAGGGATCGCGGGAATCACGCTCGCGTACGACATTCAGCAGCTGAATCAGGCGGGGAGCTACGGAAAGAAGCAAAACCTGGGCGCTAAGATCAGTCTGCCTTTACTCGATTTATACGGTGGCTTCCATCAGGGGTTCCTGACTTACGGGGCCGCTTTCGATATTTGGATTCTCCGAGTCGCCGCTACCGTTTACCGGGAAGCCCTCGGTCCGTATCCGCAGCAGGATCCCGAAGATCGGTTCGCGCTGCGGATTGATTTCAAGATGGATCTCTAGATCCCGCAGGTGTTCGTGACGCCGGTCGGGAGGATGAAGTTCTTAGCCGCCGGAACTTTCCATCCGCGGCACAACAGGTCGGTGAACTTCGAGGTTGGCGCGGAAGGCGTGACGTTCGGGTTCCAGAAGTATTCGTTACCGCCGGTGCCGCAAGCCACGTCTTTCGCAGTCGAGGTCGAGGCGACTTTCCGCCAGACCAAGGTGAGCGCGATGTGTTGGCGCGGGCCTTGGTAATATTTCACGTGGATCGGGAGTGGAACGCCCTTTTTGAGTTGGATCGCGTTCGTCGCGCAGCCCATGAGCGTCGGATGTTCGCCGTCGTTGTTCACGAGGGTCGTGCCGGCTACGGTCGGCGTTTCGTTGATGTTCAGAACCGCGCCGTCATCGGAGATGAGGGCGATTTGGTAAAGACCGTCCGTCTCGGAATCTGAGAGCTGGAGGTTCGAATACATGTCGATCGCGAACCATTCGATGAGCACGTCGCCCGAAGAGGTGCGAAGCGCGGCGCCGGTGGCCGGGTCGTAGAAACCTTGGGTGAACTTCACCGTCGGAACGTTTAGGTCGTTCAGGAGGAGTTGGACGCCGGCGTCGTGGCCGCGGTTCAGAATGTCGTCGATCTTTCCGGGACGGGCGGCAGTCGCTTCGGCCGAGGTCAGATACTTAATCGTTCCGGCGAGACCGGTGGTGCTCGTTCCGGTGCCGCCGCCGGGGAGGCAAACCGGAGGGTTTGTTTGACCGAAGCTAGAAGCGTTACTGAAGGCGAATTCAGCGCGGCCACAACCAGAGACGGCGATGACAGCGGCCAGAGCGAGAAGGCGAGAAATTTGAAGGTGAGACACTTTCATTAGAGACCCCTTATATAGGTTAAGTATCGCAAAGGCTGTGCCGCGGCGCCGTGGCGTAAGGCCTCGGAATCATTCACCGTAGGTCTTGTTTGACCTAGAGGATAGTCATACACTCGGCTAACATGTCTACTCCCTCTATTAGTCGCCGGGTTTTAAGGGTCATTTTGGTCGTGTCCATCTCGCTGCTCGGTGCCACCCCAGCGCTGGCAAACGTCGTAGGGACCGACGCCCAGAACTTCAATCCCACGACCGACGGGCTCGATTTCGTGACCGTACAGTCCTCGGAAACACTCCTCCCGGGCGTGGTGAATATCGGGCTCTACCTGAACGAGGCCTGGAACCAGCTCCCGCGCTTTAAGGGCCAACCCGACTATAAGGACCATCTGCTCGGGATGGATTTGAACTTAGGCGTCGGTATCGCGAATCGGTGGGACGCGGGTATTTCCGTTCCGTCCGTGCTCGATCAAAGCGTGTCGAACCAATCCGGATTCGCCGGCCGTTACGGCTCGAACGGAATCACGGAAGTGAAGCTCAATACGAAGTATCGCCTCACGGGCGAAAACGACGGCGGTTTCGCCCTCGTCGGTTCGACGAACTTCAATCTCATCCGAAATAATCCGTACTCCGGTGAAGGCGCCGGTCCGACCTATAATATCGAAGCCGTCTACGACCGGACGTTCGGAAAAATCGCCGCCGGAGTGAACGCGGGTTACCGGATTCGGAAATCCGGAACGCCGATTGCGGGAATTCCGATTCAGCCGTTCAAGAACCAATGGATCGGTTCGATCGCTGCGAACTATCTGATCGAAGGCTGGGACACGAAAGTCATCGGCGAAGTCTTCGGCAGTATTCCGGCTTCGTCGACAAACGACGATCAGGATCGCCAGTCGTCCTCGCTCGAAGCGCTTCTCGGACTGAAGCACGATTTCACGACGAACCTTGCTGGCCACTTCGGAATTGGCCGCGAAATCATCTCCGGCCTCGCTTCGCCCGACTTCCGAATTTATACGGGGATTAACTTCCAGTTCGGACCGGTCTTCGGCCAGCACGCCGAGACGATCGAGCCGGTGGAAGGCGAACTTTCGCTGGGAAATCCGAAGGCGACCGAAGAGAAATTCGCGCTTCGAAAAATCAAGTTCGCGTTTAACTCCGCGGAGCTCAGTCCGGAAGCCCGGCCGATTCTCGACGAACTCGCGGCTTACCTGAAGAAACACGGCTTCGCGACGCTTACGATCGAAGGCCATACCGATTCGATCGGCGCCGACGCTTACAACCTGAAGCTCTCGAATGCGCGTGCGGCGACGATCCGGAACGATCTAATCAAGACGTACGCATTCGACGGTTCGAAGATCGTTTCGATTGGTTACGGCGAATCGCGCCCGATTGCGGATAACGGAAACTATCAGGGCCGGGAACAAAACCGCCGGGTCGAGTTTAAAATTACGCGCGCTGCTTCGAACTAGGTGTGATCGGATATTTTTCCGATATCGGCGAAGGTTAGGGTCGCTAAGGATCCTCGTGCCGCTTATGTTTGAGTGGCTTGCCCTCCCTTCCGAGGTCGCACGTTATTTAGGAAGGCCAATTAGAAGCGGATCATACTCCAGTAACCGCCCCTGTGGATTCCCATGAAAGATGGATACTGAACACTACTGGGGCTATACAAAACTTAACTCGAGAAAAACTTATGAGTACGAAGTGAAGCATCCTGCGTGGGAACAAACGCGCAGATCTACACCTTAAATGAAAGTAGTCGACGTAATTGAGAGGGTGGCCGCCACGACGCGCTCGTTGGCCGCACTCGCCAGCGGATTTCTTCACTGAACCGCGCGGACTAAAGCCCCTGAACCAGAACGGGAGTCGGCTGGTTTGAGGAACCCGCATCCCCGAGTTGGCCGGAAGAATCCGCGCCCCAGCAGTAAACCAGGCCGGAACTCAGGACCGCGCAGGAGTGGTTTTCACCGACACCGATCGAAGCCGCGGCAGTCATGCCCGAAACGCTGACGGGCGTCGGTTGGTCGGTGAAGGAAGCGTTGTCGCCAATCTGGCCGTAGAAATCGCGACCCCAACAAATCACGGCGTTCGAGGAATTCAGTGCACAACCGTGTTTGATTCCCATTTTAATGGAAGTCACGTTTGCGAGGCCGGTGACGGTGACCGGAGAAGTTTGGGAGGCAAGCGTGACATTATCGCCGAGCTGTCCGGAGTCGTCCGCGCCCCAGCATTTAACCGTGCCCCCGGTAATCTTCGCACAAGAAACGTCGCCGCCCGCCGCGGAGAAGAACGAAACGGCGCCGGGTGCCGGCACGACCGGAATGCCCGAGTTCGTATTCGCGCCACCGTTACCGAGTTGGCCGAACGAGTCGGAGCCCCAGCAACGGAAGGTGTTGTCAGATTTCCGCGCGCAGGCGTGAGCGCGGCCCACGGATACGTCACTCATCGAAGTGAGTCCCGACACGGTGACTGGCGTCGGGTTGTTCAAGAAAGCAGCGTTGTTTCCGTTCGCGCCTTCGGTGTCGTCGCCCCAGCAGACGATCGTTCCACCGGCGCGGAGACCACAGGTCGAGTCACCGCCCGCAGAGATCTGGGTGAAGTCCGTATAGAGGCTAACTTGAACCGGCGCATTTTGAGCGGCAAGCGTAGCGTTGTCGCCGAGTTGTCCGGAGTTGTCGGCTCCCCAGCAGAAAACTCGGCCGTTCGCGAGAAGCGCGCAGGAATGGTTCGATCCGATCGCGAGATCACTCGCGGTACTGATCCCGGTGACGACGACCGGAGCGCTCGAGTCCGAATTCGAAGTATTTCCGAGCTGACCGTAAAAATTTGAGCCCCAGCATTTCACGACGCCGGTCGAGTACATCGCGCAGGTGTGGCTCGAGCCGCCTGCGATTTTTGCAATCGTGGAGCCCGCCCCCGTAAGCGCGCGAGTCGCGGTCGTCACGGCGGTCGAATCGTTATAATTTAAAGTGAAGGTCACATTTGAAGTAACCGAACTCGTCGGCGCGAACTTGATGATGACGGTACACGTGCCGGAAACTCCGAGGGACGCCCCGCAAGTTCCACCGGTTCCCGGATAGGTTCCGCCGAGGTAACTGTAAGGCGCCGAGAGAGCGGCGCCGGACATCGCGCTGGCGCTAGCGCCACCGACGTTCGAAACGGTGAAGGTCTTCGAAAGATTGTATCCGTTTACGATCGAACCATAGTTAAAAGTCGGTCCGTCGGAAATCGAAAGATTTGCCGCCGAGCCTCCGGTTCCCGTCACGGAGCGCGTCGTGTTTCCCGCGGCGAGTCCGTCGTTATAGTTCAGGGTAAGTGTATCGCTGAATCCGCCAGTTCCGACCGGAGCGAATGAAAGGACGACTGTACAGGTCGCGCCGCCATTTAGCGTAGTGCCGCAGGAGCCCCCGGTGCCCGGATAAGTACCGCCATTATATGTGAACGGAGCCGTGAGGACCGCCCCGGCGAGAGTCGTCGCTTGGGCGCCGCCAGTATTCGTAACCGTGAAGCTATGATTCGTCGTCGTCGAAACCGTGCGGGAGCCATAGTCGTACGTCGGTCCGTCAGATATCGAAAGGGTCGCCGGATTCGCGCCGGTTCCGGTCACCCCGTGCGGAAGATTGATCGTCGTTCCGGTACCGTCGTCGTAGGCGACGACGAGCGAGTCAGTGGCGACGCCGGAAAGGGTCGGCAGGAAGGTCGCGACGATCGTGCAGGTCGAAGCGTTCGAAAGTGAAGCGCCGCACGTTCCGCCGGTTCCCGGGTAGGCTCCGCCTTTGAAATTATAGGGAGCGCCGAGGCCGGTTGCCGTGAGGGAGTTTGCGGCTTGGCCGCCGGAATTCGAAACCGTAAACGTTTGGTCGACGCCGGCGGCGCCGACAGTGACCGTTCCGTAGTCGAACGGATCGGCTACCGGGGTCGTGATGGAAAGGGAAGCGAGAGCGACACCAGTTCCTGTAACGAGTTGGCTCGTCGACGTCCCGGAGGCGCCGTTATTGTAATTCACGAGCAGGGTTTTACTCGTCGCACCCGCTACGGTTGGTGCGTAGGTAACGACGATCGTGCACGAAGTAACCGCGGCGAGGGTCGTGGCGCACGTTCCGCCGGTGCCCGGATAAGTTCCGCCTTTAAACGACATCGGCGCGGTCAACCCAGAGAGCGCGATCGCCGTCGCGCCCGAATTTCCGCTGTTATTGATCGTAAGCGTAGCGTCGGTCGAGGAGGTCACGTTCTGTGAACCGAACGGATAAGTCACACCACCGTTTAGAACGAGTGTCGCGACGGTCGCGCCGGTGCCGGTGATCGCGCGGGTCGCGTTTTGGGCGGCGGCTCCGTCGTTATAAGGGAGGGTCAGCGTCTTATTCGAAACGACGGCGGCAGTCGGTACGTAGTTCACGACGACCGTGCAGGTTCCTGCCGCGGCAAGCGTCGCGGCGCAGGTT
>JBBQMV010000083.1:0-8932 GCA_038329315.1 Bdellovibrionia bacterium
TTTCTCTCCTGCGGCGGGCGGGGGCATTTGGCGCCGAAAAAATATCGGCGCCAATCTGGGAGCGGGGAATTCCAGCGATGGTCGGCGGAGTGTTGAAAGGATTTCAGGCCGCCGGATCCGTCAGCGAGACCGCAGTCGACCCGCTCACTTCGAATGGATACGGAAAACTTTTTTCGCCAGCGTCGAAACTGGTTCAGTGGCTACATGGCGGAAATGTTCGTCTCTATGCCTGGTTTACTCTAATTTGGATTTTGATTTTTTCGATTTATTTGACTCGTTAAGGAGACGTTTTTGAAAACACTCATACCAGTCCTTGTATTCGCGCCCGCCTTAGGCGCGTTACTCCAGACGATAAGTCCTCGCCCGGGCTTTAGCCGAACGATGGCGATCATCGCGAGTCTCGTGAGCGCATTGGCCGCAGTTTTTCTTTTTGTTCAGATGGATCCGAGCGGTGAGACACCGAAGTTTGTTGTCCCATGGATGAAGTCCTATTCAGTCCACTTTGCTCTCGGAATTGATGGATTAAATCTCCTACCGACACTCGTGACGGCGCTCGTTTTTCCATTTCTCCTTATTTCCGAATGGGACCGTCAGTTCGGCCGCCGCGGAATTCATGCACTTCTTCTTTTGCTTGAGTGTTCGATTCTTGGAGCGCTCTGCGCGGGTGATTTGTTCCTCCTCTTGTTTTTCTTAACCCTCGGACCGATTCCTCTTTATTTTCTCGCCTCGATTTGGGGAGATGAAGGGCGCGAAGTTTCTGCCTTCCGGATGATCTCGGTCGCGCTTGTCGCCGGGGCGAGTCTCTTTTTTGGAATTCTCCTGATTTATCACGCGGTAGATCCGCACACGTTTTTGATCGAAGAGCTCGCCGGGAAACTTTCCGGAAAAACGACGGAGATATTTGGGATCACCGTTGATCTTCAACACTTGGCTTTTCCTTTAATCGTATTCGGACTCGCGCTTCGGGCTCCTTTCTGGCCATTTCAGGGATGGTTTAGGAAGTTCACGCTCCAAGTACCGACGACGGTCGGAGTAGCGGCGCTCCTCGCTGGTTATCCGGTTGCGCTGACGGTCTTCACTCGGATCGGGTTTCTCCTCTTCCCAGAAACAATGCGTGCTCACCTCGATGTTTGGATCGGAATTGGAATCGCGAACCTCGTGTTCGGTGCGCTGACTCTGCTTCAAGAAAGTGACCTTCGGGGAATCCTGGTTTCGCTTTCGACGATCTTCGTTGGCTTTTCATTACTCGGAATTGGCACCGGACATCCGACGGGACTCGTTGGTTCGCAGTTTATTCTCTTTTCCTCGATGCTTGCGCTCTCGGTTTGGGGATTTGTCTCCGAGATTCTTAGGTACCGGACACGCACCTACGCGATCGCGGATATTCGCGGAGTACTCCGAACCCTTCCGGATCTCGGGTCGGCGACCCTCATCTCGCTCGCGTGTGCGATCGGCATTCCGGGGACAGCCGGATTTATCTCGTTCGCACTTCTCTACATGGGTGTTTTTAATTACCATCCAGGAATCGTTGTTGCGGCCCTTTTTGTTTCACTTGTCGTGACGAGTTTTTTAATTCAAACCTATCGCCGGATTTTTCTCGGAGAAAAAGTTACCGAACGGTTTCCGAAGCTTGGGTTTCGGGAACGCTTACTTCTAATTCCACTTGTCGGAATTGTCGTCGTGGTTGGATTTTTCCCCTCTCCACTAGTCGAAATCGTGCGAGCAACCATCTTAAAGGTGCTCGCGTGAAGGATTTGATCCTTTTTCTCCCTGAGCTTTATCTGATTTTCACCGCGATCGGGTTGATCCTCGGCGAAGTCGGCTATCACGGGGAGCGCGTACGGATGATACTCTCGACTGCACTACTTGCCATCGGTGGAGCAGGACTCCAGCTCCTTTTAAATTATACTGCCGGAGTGGGACGATACGGTCACGGAAACTTCATGAACGACGGTTTTGGGCTCTATCTGAAGCTCCTCCTCCTTTTATCGGCAGGGATCGCGCTTTTATCTGATCGGAAGTCGCACGAAATTTCTCTCGAAAGCCGCACCGAACACGCCACGCTAATTCTCGGGACAACTGCGCTTGGGATGCTCGTCGTTTCTGCAGTCCACTGGATATGGATTCTTTTCCTCCTCTTCGGAATTCAAATTCTTGGATCCATGATTTTTGCGATGAAGAAATTTGATCGACTTGCGATCGAAGCTGCTTTCAAAGGAAATTTTCTCGCGATTTATTCGACGATGCTTCTCACAATTGCCGCGCTCCTTTTTTATGGTTCGACCGGCGAATTTGACCTTTATCGAATTCATGCGGTAATCGCTGGGAGTGGAATTCCGCCACGGGTATTTGCGACAGGATTCTCACTCATTGTCCTCGCCCTCGGATTTTTCGGAACCTACTTTCCGGCCCAACTCTGGGCGAAGGATGCCTACGAAGGCGCTGCTCTTCCAACAACTGCCTATGCGTCTTGTCTCTTTCGTCTTTCGAGTTTTGGGGTTCTCCTTCGGGTTTTGGTGATTCAGTTTTCGAAGGAGACGGAAGTAAAAGGATTTTGGGAACCGATCACTGCGATTGTCTGGACCCCAGTCATTGCCACGATTGCGGGAGTAACGTTGATTATGAGTGCGCTCTACGTGTTTCGGCAGACGAACACGCGTAAACTCCTCGCCGGGGTGCTCGTTCTCCAAAGCGGTTTTTATCTCCTCGGTATTCTAGCGCTCGACCAAGTCGGTTTCGCATCGATCCTCTTCGGTCTGGCGACGGAAGTGGTCGTGGTCGGCGGACTCTTTTCGGCGCTCGCTTTCTTCGAAGACCGCCGGGACGAAGTCGAGAGACGGGGTCACCTCTCCCGCTCAGTGCCAGAAGGCGTCGCGTTACTTTTATTTTTAGTTGCGGTCATTGGACTTCCACCGCTCCCCGGATTCATCGCGAAGTTTACTTTAATTAGCTCTGCGGCGCGCCATTCGTGGAACGGACTCGTCTCGATTGCACTTCTCTCTCTTATACTGATGTCGATTGCGGTTTTCCGTTGGGTTTACCCTTGGATATGTGAGCTGCGTCATCGGAATGAGAGTTTTTCAATCTCGTGGTCCCATCGCTTTCTTGTCTTGGGACTTTTGGTGCCACTCGCACTCCTCTCCATTTTTGCAGAACCGATGTTGAACTGGGTCGGGTCAAGCGTCGCTTTTAACCTCTGGTGATGGGGTGAGATCTAATCTCGACTGAACTTTGATGTAGAACGCGGGTTTCGCCAGGGCTATAGTTTGGGCGAAACTTAAAAACGACTGATAAGTCTAGCACTTACGTGGAGACCACGCGATGCAATACCTACCCGTTTTGATTCTGCTTGGTGTCGGCCTCGGCATCGGTGGGGCCATCATCGTGCTCTCGAGTTTGCTCGGGCCGAAGATCAAAAACATTTTGAAAGACCAACCGTTCGAGTGTGGCGTTCCTCCCTTAGGAGATACAAAACACCGCTTCTCGGTACGCTTTTATCTCGTCGCGATCCTCTTCCTTCTCTTCGACGTCGAAGCGATCTTCTTTTTTCCATTCGCGCTCATCTATCGCGAATTCCTCAGCATCAATTCTTTCATTCTGCTTGAGATGGGATTCTTCGTCGGAATTCTCCTCATCGGATATTTTTACATCCTTAAAAAGGGTGCGCTGGAATGGGAATAAATCATGAGTAAAGACGGTAATTCAGTCTACTTCACCACTAAGCTCGACGACCTGGTTAACTACGGGAGAAAGAACTCCCTCTGGCCTTATCCGTTCGGCACGAGCTGCTGCGGGATCGAGATGATGGCGACACTCGCGTCCGATTACGACATGGCTCGTTTCGGCGCGGAAGCCATGCGATTCTCGCCGAAACAAGCGGACATGCTCATCGTTGCCGGAATCGTGAATACGAAAATGGCGCCCATTTTGCGCACAATTTACGAACAAATGGCCGAACCAAAGTGGGTCATCTCAATGGGCGCTTGCGCCTCGTCGGGTGGAATTTTTAACGTCTATTCGGTAACCCAAGGAATCGATACGGTCATTCCAGTCGACGTTTATATTCCGGGTTGTCCACCTTCACCCGAAGGTCTGATGCACGGAGTGATGCGCCTTCAGGAAATGATCCAAGAGGGAAATACGCGCGCACAGCGCCGCGAGCAGGCGTGGAAACGACTGAACCTCGTGAATCGCACGGGAGTCAGTACGGCGACCGAGATCAAACAACTCGGATCGAAGCTGGAGTAGACCGATGGATATTAATACCCCCGTCCCCACGATTTACGGCAATCACTTCGAAAAATATGCCGAAACTTGGAAGAAGCAAATCGCCGAAATTCAAACGAAGTTTGGCGGCGCGATCGAAGAAGTTCGGTTTCCGCGAGAGTATCCGACCGATGTACCCATTCTATTTGTGAAAAATGAGTCGATCATCGCGGTCCTCGATTTCATGCGGACCTCACCCGGACTTGAATATGGATTTCTTGCGGACCTCACCGCTACGGATGAAGAAAACGAACCTCGGTTTGAAATGGTTTACCAACTTCTCTCCCACTCGAGCATGGCGCGGATTCGCGTGAAGGTTCGCCTTCGCGACGGTGAGGAAACGCCCACGGCGACGGGCCTTTGGGCAGCGGCGAACTGGCCGGAACGCGAAGTTTTCGATATGTTTGGAATTAAATTCACCGGTCACCCGCATATGCGCCGGATTCTCATGGACGACCGCTGGGTCGGATATCCGCTTCGTAAGGATTACCCGCTTCGTGGCTACCAAATTTTCCCGGATACTCCCCCGCCTAAACCGGAGTACCTCGAGAAAGGTGACCGTTGATCATGCTTGAACTTGATAACGACATTAAAAAAGCACTTACCTCGAAAAACGAACACATTACGGTCGAACACGATCCGGACGATATTTGGGGGGATTCCCGCGTAATCGTAAATATCGGACCGACCCACCCAGCGATGCACGGCGCGCTACGGATGGTTGCGAAGGTAAACGGCGAAACGATTGAGCAGAGTTACTGTGAATTTGGCTTTACCCACCGAGCGAAAGAAAAACTCGGCGAAAACCGCACCTACCATCAGTTCATCGTCTATACTGACCGCCTAAACTATTGTTCGGCGCTCATGAATAACGTCGCCTATGCGATGTCGGTCGAGCGCCTCATGGGCATTTCGGTTCCGGAACGCTGCGTGTGGATCCGGATGATCGCATCCGAAATGTCCCGCGTGATCGATCACCTGGTTTGTCTCGGAATCGGCGCCGTAGACATTGGTGCGTTCTCGTTTTTCCTCTATGGATTCCATCAGCGGGAAGAAGCGTACACGCTGATCGAACAGCTCTGCGGCGCGCGTCTCACCACCTCGTATACCCGAATCGGCGGACTCATGGGCGACGCGCCGGTGGGTTGGGAAACGGGAGTGAAGGAATGGATTAAGAAGACCCGCACGTGCCTCGATGAGATGCATAAGCTTCTCACCGGGAATAAAATCTGGGTTCAGCGTACGGTCGATGTTGCGAAGTTTTCGAAAGAAGACTGTCTTCGTTACTCAGTGACTGGACCGGTCGCTCGCTCCGCCGGGATCGACGTCGATCTTCGCCGGGACGCTCCGTATCTGTATTACGACAAGGTCGAATTCGACGTACCAGTCGCGCAGAACGGCGACGTATTCGACCGTTACCTCGTGCGGATGGAGGAAGTTCGCCAGTCACTGAATATTATCCAGCAATGCACTGAGCGCTTAAAGCCAGGCCCGATCTGGGCGGATGACAAGCGTACTCGGATTCCGGAAAAGGACATCGTCCACAACACGATGGAAGGCCTGATCCACCATTTTAAATTCTTCATGACCGGTTTCGATGTTCCCGAAGGGGAAGCCTACACGTCGGTAGAGGCAGCAAACGGCGAACTCGGATTCTATATCTGCTCGAAGGGCGGACCGAAGGCCCACCGCATGCGCATTCGTGGTCCGTCGATCTATCACTTCCAAACGCTGACCCCGATGACGAACGGCGGAATGATCGCCGACATGGTTGCTGGACTGGGATCAATTAATATTATTGCTGGAGAACTCGACCGGTAACGGTCGGAAAAAAAGAGCGACCGGTAACGGTAGCTTTATTGGATCGGTAATTATGGCTAAACTCCTTTCTCCTCAATTTTACGCTGAGATGACGAAACTCGAACCTCGTTATCCAACGAAAGTCGCGCTACTTCTTCCGGCTCTCCACGCCGCCCAAGACGAACTGGGATGGCTTTCGCCGGAGACGATGGAAGAAATCGGCGAATACATCGGAATTCACCCGGCTCAAGTGAAGGAGGTCGCGTCGTTCTACACGATGTACAACCTCAAGCCGGTCGGTCAGTACCACCTCAAGATCTGCACGAACGTCGCTTGTTGCCTCCGTGGTGCTTACGATGTCGTCGAACATACGGAAAAAAAACTCGGGATCAAGGTCGGCCAAACGACACCAGACAAGAAGTTTACTCTTCATGAAGAAGAATGCCTCGGGGCCTGCGGCACCGCGCCCGCGATGATGTTGAATAACGACTACGTAGAGAATCTTGACATCCGGAAGATGGATGAAGTTCTCGCCGGTCTCGGATTGAAAGGCTAATTATGGCAGGCCAACCTACCGGATTCGAAACTCTCTACGTCCAACACTTTAATGAAGAAGCCCGTCCAATTGCGTATTATCTCGCGAAAATGGATGGGTATTCTGCGTTGAAAAAAGCGTACGGAATGTCCAAGGACGCGATTATCGACGAAATGAAAAAGTCGAACCTACGTGGTCGTGGCGGCGCGGGATTCCCCTGTGGAATGAAGTGGGGGTTTATCCCCAAGGACTCTCCGAAGGCGAAGTACCTCGTTTGTAATGCCGATGAATCAGAACCCGGCACGTTCAAAGACCGGGACATCATGCGCTACACGCCGCACATGCTGATCGAAGGTATGATTATCGGTGGGTTCACGATCGGCGCGAAAATCGGTTACATCTACATCCGCGGTGAGTATGTCCGTGAAGCGAAGCTTCTGAATGAGGCGATTGATGAAGCCTACGCGAAGGGTTACCTCGGAAAGAACATCCTTGGCTCCGGCCACGATTTCGATCTGACCGTCCACCGCGGAGCCGGTGCCTACATCTGCGGCGAAGAAACTGGACTACTGAACTCCCTCGAAGGTAAACGCGGTGAACCTCGCGTGAAGCCCCCATTCCCGGCCCAGTCTGGCGCATTTGCCGGTCCGACGATCGTGAATAACGTCGAGACCCTCGCCGATGTACCGTACATCATCAATAAAGGCGGCGAAGCGTTCGCCAAGATGGGAAAACTCGAGAAATCCGGGGGAACCCGACTCTTCTCCGTATCCGGACACGTGAACAAGCCCGGCGTTTACGAACTTCAGTCAGGTTCCCACACCCTTCGCCAGATCATCTATGATGTTTGTGGCGGCATACTGAATGGGAAAAAACTCAAGGCGGTCATTCCGGGCGGTTCTTCCGCACCGGTGCTCACCGCGGACGAAATCGACGTGATTGCCGACATCGAACCGATCATGAAAGTAGGTTCGATGCTCGGTTCGGCCGCCATTATGGCAATCGACGAAGACACCTGCATGGTGAAACTAATCCAACGGATCACGAAATTTTACGCCCACGAATCCTGCGGTCAGTGCACACCGTGCCGCGAAGGATGCAAGTGGATGGAAGACATCATCGAGCGGATTCTTCACGGCGACGGAAAGATGGAAGACCTCGATCTCCTCATGTCGATTACCGACAACATTAATGGAAAAACGCTCTGTGCTCTCGGCGACGCCGCCGCGGGCCCGGTCGCGAGCTTCGTAAAGAAGTTCCGCCCAGAATTCGAAGCCTATATCCGAGGTGAGAAACATGCCTAAGTGTACGATCGACGGCCGCGCGGTAGAATTCGCAGCCGGTGAGAACCTCATCGAAGTTGCCCGGAAAGTCGGAATCGAAATTCCGTACTTCTGTTATCATCCGGGCCTGACTGTCGTTGCCCAGTGCCGGATGTGTGCGGTCGAGATCGAAAAAATGCCGAAGCTCCAAACGGCCTGCTCGACCCCCGCCACCGAAGGTATGGTCGTCAAGACGACTTCGGACCGCGCGAAGCAAAACCAGAAATCGGTCATGGAATTTCTCCTGATTAACCACCCGCTCGATTGCCCGATTTGCGACAAAGCCGGCGAGTGTGACCTTCAAGATAACTCGTTCAAGTACGGCGATGCTTATATGCGCACGTCGGAAGAACGCCGTACCTACCTCGATCTCGATATGGGTCCGGTCATTAAAAAGAACATGAACCGCTGTATTCACTGCACGCGGTGTATTCGTTTCGGTACCGAAGTCGCGGGTATCCACGAAATGGTCGCCGTTCAGCGGGGTAATAATACAGAAATCACGACGATTAATGGTCGTCCTCTCGAAACCGATTATGCCGGAAACTACGCGGACATTTGTCCGACCGGTTCCCTCACCCTCAAGGATTTTCGTTTTCACAAGCGGGCCTGGATGCTCAAGAAGACGGCCACCGTTTGTGAAGGCTGTTCACGCGGTTGTAATATGGAGCTTCATCAGGACAATAATGTCATTCAGCGTTCCGTACCGCGGACGAATATGGCGATTAATAAATACTGGCTCTGTGACGAAGGGCGCTTCAACTACCACTATGTTTCCGACTCTTCCCGGATCTCCTGGCCGGTCGTCGGCGGAGACAAAAGGACTTGGACAGACGCCGTAGCCGAAGCGAAGGCGACACTCAAGGGAAAGAACGTCGCGGTTCTTATCGGATCCGATCTCACCCAAGAAGAAGCCAAACTCCTTCAAGATTTTATACCGAAAGCGTTTCCCGGCGCGACCCTCACGCACTTCGGAACTCCGGGAGTTACGTCAGCCGCGGCCGACGCT
>JBBQMV010000084.1:0-8811 GCA_038329315.1 Bdellovibrionia bacterium
ATCACCCGGCGAGGTGCTGGTGTTTCCATACCTGCAGCTGGATTTTTCAGCAGACGAGGTTCGACGAGGTAACCCCCATTTACGAAACTCGCGTAGCTTCGAACCATCTGCATCGGGGTGACCATGATGCCCTGGCCGAAACCGACGGTCGCAAGCGTAAGCGGTTGCCACGGCTTTTTCGAATTTGGTAGCCAACCTGCAAGTTCGCCCGGGAAACCAACCCCGGTGCGTGCGCCGAAACCGAAGTTATGGAGTCCGGCCATGAATTTTTCTTGGCCGAGTTTAATCGCAAGTTTAGCGGCGACGACGTTCGAAGAGACCTGGATCATCTTCTTCAGACTGATCCAAGCGAAGCGTTCCTTCGTTTCAGATTCGGAAATTCGACGGCCCTGAATTTTAATCGAACCGTTTTCGCCGAACATTTGGTCCGTAATTTTAGAGCCGTTCGCGAGCGCGGTAGCGAGCAGAATTGGTTTCATCGTCGAACCGGGTTCGTAACCGTCGACGAGAACCCGGTTTCGTTTTGATTCCGGCGTCCCGTTCCGAAGGTTCGGATCGAATCCGGGCGCGGTAGCGGTCGCGAGGAGATCCCCGTGAATCGCATCCATCACGATGACGGATCCAGCGCGGGAATGGGTCTTTTCCATCGCGTTCTTCAGAGCTTCTTCGACGGAGTATTGGAGGGATGCATCGATGGTGAGTTGGATCGCTTCGCCATCTTTCGCGTCGGCCACCGCCGAAGCGTCATAAAGGGTCGGGCGTCCCAGCGCGTCCCGTATGGCCCTCATCGAAACGACTTTTCCTTCGAGACGGGAATTCTGCCAAAGCTCGATGCCTTCGGTTCCGTCATTATCGAGGTTTACGGTTCCGATCGTTTGGGCCGCAAGTTCGCCATGTGGATAACGGCGGAAATTTTCCTTCACGAGCCAAAGACCCGGGAGAAGCGCGCCGTTTGCCTCGGTAATTCCCCACTTCTTAAACTGATCGACTTGGTCATCGGGAATGTGTCGTTTGATCCAGATGAAGTCGCGTTTCTTTTCTTTCAGTTTTTCTAAAATCAGAGGAGCCGGAATTCCGAGTGCCTTTGCGAGCAAACGAGAGAGCACGCGTGGGTTTTGGATCTTCTTCGGATTCGCGGCGAGCGACGCGACTTCCGAGTTCACGGCGAGGGGTTCGTTATTCCGATCGAGGATGACTCCGCGCCGGGCTTGGACGAGGACTTTCGTTTGGAACTGTTTCTTCGCGAGATCGGCGAGGCGCTTATCGCCGATGATTTGGATATACGCCGCTCGTCCGGCGACGAAGGAGGCAATCACGAGAGCAAAAATGAGGATTGCGGTAAACCGACTCTTCAAGCGCGACTCACTTTAAATACACGACTTGCTTCGCGTCGGGTTGCGAGAGTTTAAACTGCGTCTTGGAAAGAATTTCGAGGCGGCGGGGCGAACGAAGCGCGGCGATTCGAATGGCCGCCTTTTCTTTCTCGTGTTTCGAGTTCGAAATCACCTTCTCGGTCTGGTTAATTTCGTAGACGGTGTTCACGATCTTCAGTCGTAGGGCGACCGTTACGATCGAGAGGACGAGAAGAACGGGAAAAATCCATTTTGGGAACCACTGTTTCATCCTGAAACCTCCGGGGATAACCGCTACCCGATTCGGGTGGCGATTCGAAGCTTAGCGCTTCGGGCTCGTGGATTTTCCACGAGCTCGGCCTCATTGGCTTCGATCGGCTTACGCGTGTACTCCTCGAAAGCAGGATCGGAGCGGAACTTCTGCTTCACTTTGCGGTCCTCGAGAGAGTGGAAACTGATGATCGCCACCCGCCCATGAACTGCTAAATTCAGTATAACACCTTCCAACAAATGATCGAGTTCCCGGAGTTCTTGATTCACGTGAATTCGGAGGGCCTGAAAAGTCCGGGTCGCCGCATGGATTCGGCCTTGGCGGGCAGACGACGGGACCGCCCGCTCGATGAGGTCGGCGAGCGCGGTGGTGGTGGTCGGAAGATTTCCATTTACTCGGGCTTCCACGATAAGACGCGCAATGCGTCGAGAGTGGTGCTCTTCGCCTAATTCATAAATCATATCCGCTAGATTCTTCTCAGACACGACGCGTAAATAGTCAGCGACACTCTCACCCACCGACGGATCGAGGCGCATGTCGAGGGGACCTTCACGAAGGAAGCTAATCCCGCGCGCCGGGTCTTCGAGTTGGTCACTCGAAAAGCCGAGGTCGGCGAGGATACCGAGGACCGGCCGCCCGTCGAGGTGTTCCCCGAGGGTCTCCGGATCGAGATCCCCGAAGCGGGCATGCAGAAGTTTCAAGCGACCGCCGGCGAAATCCGACGCCAGCCGAACTTTCCCCCGAACGAGGGCGCCTTCATCCCGGTCGACGCCAATCACCCCGTGGTGTTTTGGTAAACGTTCAAGCAGCGCGGACGTATGGCCGCCACCACCGAATGTACAATCGAGAACCCACGCCGGTTCCTTCCACGCGAGGAAGGGTTCGATCAGCGTATCTACGATCGGGTCTTTCAGAATCGGAATATGAATCGTTGTCGGAGTTTCACTCATTCGTATCGGCCACTTTCGAGTCGAGCATCAGCGTGACCGGGCCGTCGTTCAAGAGCGAAACTTCCATGTGGGCTTGAAAAGTACCGGTTTCCGTCCGGAGTCCGAGATCACGTGAAGCCTGTACCGCTCGTGTATAGAGTGTTTTCGCAAGTTCTGGCTTCGCCGCCGAGACGAAGCTTGGGCGATTCCCTTTCGCGGTGTCTGCGTAGAGCGTGAACTGAGAAACGAGGAGATGGCCGCCGTCATTTCCGAGATCGAGCAGCGAGCGATTCATCTTTCCATCGGCGTCCTCGAAAATACGGAGCTTAGCGATCTTCCCGATGATGTGATCGACCTCAGCATCCGAATCGCCCGTTCCGACACCGAGTAAAGTGAGAAGGCCCGGTCCGATTTCACCGACGGTTTTCCCATCGACGACGACCTTCGCCCATTTTACACGTTGGACGAGTGCTTTCATTTCCGGCGCAGGCGTCTCGACCGGCGATTTGCAAACGCGATGGCCTTACGTGAGGCGATCCGGCGATCCTGGGCAATCGTGCGACTGCCGAGTTTATCCCGGAAAAAGATCTCAATAGCGCGCCGGGCGAGGACGGTGGACTTCACCTTCCAGTATTCTTTCGAAATGACGAGCGAGGCAACCGCGAGGCGGTGCTCGCCGGAAACCCCGTAACCAACGAACCAGTCGTAACGGCCAGCCGGATCAGTTCCCGTGAGGGATCCGGTCTTTCCGCCGACGTCGATATCTCCGAACTCACCCCGCTTGAAACCGCGGAAGGAACCGCGGCCGGTTCCGCTAGAAATGGTTTCGCGCATGAGAATTTTCATCTCGGCGGCGGATTGGGGGTCAATGACGGTGCTCGAAAGACGAGGACCACCGACGAAGACCGTTTCGCCAGCCGTGTTTTTAAGTGTGGAAACAATGTAGGGTTCCATCAATCGACCATCATTCGCGATGGCGGCGGCGATAAGCGCGCCCTGAAGCGGACTCATCGTATTGTGTTTCGTAAACCCCGAAGCCGCTTCCGCGATTTCCCAGGGATCTTCGGTGATTTCGGCGCGACCTTCCTGAACCGGAATATCGCTCGGAAGTTTACGATTGAAACCGAATTTTTCCGCATACGTCTTCAGTTCGGTCGGTCCGACAATGAAAACACCAAGTTTACCGAAGACGGCATTCACCGAATGGGCGAAGGCATCTTTCAGAGTCATATGGGTCGTCCACCTATTCGTGGCGTCCGAAAAAATATTTCGCTTATAGAGGGTGTGTGCGCGTCCGTTGAAGGAAACGATCGAACCGGCATTCATTTTCCGCTCAGCAATGGCGGCGGAAGCGGTCACGACTTTAAAAACTGAAGCGGACGGGAAGGTCGCCCGAAGCGCGAGATTCTGGTCCATGAGTTGGCTATTTGGTGAGTAACTAATGAGTGATAAAATCCGACCGGTCGTCGCATCCAGCGCCACGAAGGCGCCGTAGTCTGGCTTGTATTGTTGAAACATTTTCATCATCTCGTCGGTGAGACTTTGGTGGGTCGCATATTCGACGGAGACCGGATATTGGCGGCCCTTTAGGTCGAGAACGAGATCCTTCGGAAGTTCACCGACGCTATTTTTTCCAGCGAGCGCCGCCGCGATATTTTCTTTACGAATTTCCGGTTTTAAGTCGAGCACGGTCGCGACCGGAGTCATCCAGGTCTCGCGAGTGAGATACAGTCCGGCCGAGGTGAGAGCCGTGAGGGCGAAAACACCAACGAAAGCGTGTTTCCAACCGAAGCCTTGCGCGGAGGGATCGGTGACTTCAGAGTTTTTCGCGCGGCGGATCATCAACGTATCATCACCCGCCGGAATCACTCTGGTCAAGCTCAGGCGGCGTTTCCGTGTCTGATCTCTCTTCCGTCGTAAATCCGTCGGTCGTCGATGCTTCTCCTTTCGTCTCGAACGAAAGCCGCGTTCCGATTTGGGCATCGTGCTCTTCTTCCGTGATGTACTGGGCTTGAACCATCTTATCTAAAATCGATCGTACCGTTTTCGCCGCGTACGGAGTCAACCTTCCGTCGCGAAATGACTGTGAGTATCGCTTCGGAGAAGGCAGTAACATTGCGAGAAAAGCGCCTTCTTTTGCCGTCAATTCCGAAGGCGGCTTCCCGAAATATTTCTGGGAGGCAGCCCCAATTCCGAACGTTCCTTCACCCCATTCGGCGATGTTGAAATAAACTTCGAGGACTTTCCGTTTCGAAACGTGGCTGTTCAGTCGAATCGCGAGCACGAATTCCTTCGCTTTACGGTAGAGCGTCTTCTCTTGGGAGAGGAAAACATTTTTCACGACCTGCATGGTAATCGTGCTGGCTCCGCGCGAAAAATGGCGATCGGCAATGTCCTCTTGAATCGCTTCTTTTAACTGATTCGCGTCGAATCCGTCGTGTGAGAAGAACGCCCAGTCCTCGCTGACGACGACGGCGCCCATTCCGGCCTTCGAAATGTCGCCGATCTTCACCCATCCAGGAGGAGCGGGGCTGACGAGCTTGATCGTCGCTGGCTCCTTCGGTCCATGGTACTGGACGAGCGGAAATTTCGTGTTCAAGACCGCGACATCGGGAAACTCCCGTTCGACCAGGCGGTAGAATCCGTAGGCGAGAAGATCACCAGCGATCAGGCCTCCGATCAAGGTCGCGAGTGCGACTTTGCCGAATGTGACGCGAAAAAACTTTCGGATACGGTTTTGAGACACGGGAACTTAGGGTAGCACCCGAGAACGAGTTTCGCGAGTTCCGACGCAATGCGAGGTCATCCCAGCCGCGAAATCGGAAACCCTTGTTTGCTCCCTGCGGCACGGGTAAGCTCTGTCCTAACGTGGCGAAAAGAAAAAAAGCAGTAAAATCACTGGCGAAGAAGCAACCGAAGGGCCTCGAGTCTTCGAAAATTGCGGATCGTTCGCCCGATAAGCAGCTGAACCTTTATAAGGGAAATCCGTACATCATTCCGAATTTGAATCGGACGTACAACAACCCGAAGAAGGCGAAAATCGCACGCGACATGCTCGAGCGCTATACCGGCTCGCATCCGGGAAAGTTTAAAAAGCAGATCATTCTCACGAACTTCGAATATTACGTCGAACGTTTCCACTCGCTCTGCGGGAGCGAGAAGACGCGTGGGTCGGCGATGACCGTCGTTCACAGCGATTCTGCAGATGTGACGGTCGTGAACTTTTCGATCGGTTCTCCGATGGCGGCGCTCGCGATGGAACTCATTTCGATCGTCGAACCGAAGGCGGTTCTCTTTCTCGGCATGTGTGGTGGACTTCACCGGTCTCTGAAAAAGGGTGATTTCATCGTACCGACGGCCGCGATTCGCGACGAAGGGGCTTCGATTCACTTTATGCCGGCGAACGTGCCGGCTCTCCCGACTTTTAAAATTCAAAAATTCGTCTCCGAGATTATCGTCGAGCGCGGACTCGATTACCGAACCGGCGTAATTCACACTATGGATTATCGGTTTTGGGAGTTCGACGAACGATTCAAGGCCCAGCTCTATGAAGAGCGCGCTCTCGGAATCGATATGGAAACGGCGACGCTATTCGTTTCCGGTTTCGCGAGTAAGGTGCCGATCGGCGCGATTCTTCTCGTTTCCGACCTTCCACTTAAGCGCGGCGGGATCAAGACGAAGAAGTCGGCGTCTTCAGTTTTCAAAACGTTCACGGATCTCCATCTCGAGATCGGCATCAAAGCGATGTCCGAAATCTCCGAGCGGGGCGAACACATCCGCCACTACAAGTGGTGAGCTAGACTGTAACCGGACTAAGGAAAGTCATGTTTAAAAAATTCCTCGATTTCTTCTCGAATGACCTCGCGATCGACTTAGGTACGGCAAACACCCTCGTTTTCGCCCGCGATCGAGGCATCATCATTAACGAACCCTCGGTCGTTGCGATTCACCGGAATGCGCGCGGACAAACTCGAGTACTCGCCGTCGGTAAAGAAGCGAAGGATATGCTCGGACGAACTCCGGGATCGATCCAAGCGATTCGTCCGCTCCGTGACGGCGTGATCTCCGACTTCGAAGTCACGCAGTCGATGTTGAAATATTTCATCCAGAAGGCCTCGGAACGCCGTACGTTTATTCGGCCGCGGATCGTGATTTGTATCCCATTTGGGATTACTCAAGTCGAAAAACGCGCGGTAAAGGAATCGGCCCAGTCCGCCGGCGCACGCGAAGTTTATCTCATCGAAGAACCGATGGCCGCCGCGATCGGCGCGGGTCTCCCTATTCGGGAACCATCCGGAAACATGATCGTCGACATCGGGGGAGGCACGACGGAAGTCGCCGTCATCTCACTCGGCGGTATCGTTTACTCGCGCTCGGTTCGAGTCGCCGGCGATAAGTTCGACGAGGCGATTATTCATTATATCAAGCGGAAGTATTCTCTCCTCATCGGTGAGCGTACCGCGGAACAAATCAAGCTCGCTATCGGATGCGCCTATCCATTCGAAGAAGAAAAGACTTACGAAGTGAAGGGCCGCGATCTTATTTCCGGCGCTCCGAAAACGATCGAAGTGAACTCCGAAGAAATTCGGGACGCGCTCATGGAACCCGTTTCGGCAGTCGTCGAAGCGATCAAGACCGCACTTGAACGCACGCCTCCGGAACTTGCTGCCGATATCGTCGATAACGGGATCATTCTCGCCGGTGGCGGATCGCTACTTGCGAACCTCGATGTTCTCATCAAGGAGAAGACGGGCCTACCCGTCGCCGTCGCCGAAGATCCACTGACTTGCGTCGTTCGGGGATCTGGAAAAGTCCTCGAGGACATGGACCTTCTTCGCAAGGTCACCGTTATCTAATTTGTTTTCGATTACATTTCGACGAGGGCGGCGCCGTAAACGCGCTCACCTTCACAGAGCTGAACTTGGACGGAAACGACGGTGAGTGTCGGATTTTCCGCGCGGAACCGAGCGACCGTTTTTTCCCGGAGGATCGTATAAATAGAGGCGCCGAGCGTTTCGCACGTCGGAAAGGTACGCCCCTCTGGAAGGAGATCCGCGTTCTCGTTCAGATAGGAATTCGGCAGGGTTTTCAGATCTGCGTGAATAGCAGATTCGAGAGAAGGAAAATCAATGATTCGACCCTTTACCGGATCGCCGGTAAACGTAAGAACGGTTTTCCAAAGGTGCGGATGCGGCTCTTCACGAACGTCCAGAGAATGCGACGCTTCGAAATCGAAGTAGACGAGAAGCTTCGTCTTAAAGAGTGATGACATAGGATGCCCCCTGTCCGAGCATTTCTTCGATCGTTACTTCGATAGATCGCGTTTTTGCGCGTTCAAGCGCCGGGCGAGAAAGCGCCGAGGCTAGGCGTTCGCAGAAAATTTTTGCGAGGGACTCGGTCGTGACGTTATCCGTAGGTAAGAAGACCGTTTCGTCTTTCGGAAAGACATACCGTTTTCCGCAGACCTCGAGGTCGATGCTCGGACCATCGTTTCCATTGATCTTCAGAAATGGACATTCGGAAGGAAGGAGAATCCGCTCGTCCCATTCCGTACAAATCTTTCGAATCTCGGCCTTCAACTCCGAGAAGGGCAGCATTTCCTTTAGAGAAAATCGCTCGAATTCGAGCTTCACGACGGTCCGGTAGTTATGGCCGTGGAGGTTTTCCTTCGTACCGTCGGCGAAAACGGTCATATGCGCTGAAGAGAACTTCAGTGCTTCCTTGCGGATCTGAATGCGAAAAAACCCCTTAAATTCCGACATTTCTTGTTTCCCGAGGTAACGCACTTTGTTAGCGATTTGAAGCGGTTTTTTTGGTACGGTCCGGCGGCTTGGAAAAATCGATGAAAAACGAAGAATTTCACGGAAGTTCGACGTCCCTCGCCGGACGTGCAGCGCTCGTCACGGGAGGTAGCCGAGGAATCGGTGAGGCCGTCGCCGAGAGCCTACTCGCGCGGGGCGCCCGGGTATTCATTTGTGCCCGGACCGCTTCGGAAGTCACCTCCACGGTCGCACGCCTTCGTGCCCGCTTCGGCGCGACCGCGGTCCATGGAAAGACCGTCGATCTCGAAAACGCGGAATCAATTCCGACCCTCTTTGACGAAGCCGAGCGTGCGCTCGGCGATAAAATTCGAATTCTCGTGAACAACGCGGCGATTGGTTACGCGATTCCGTGGCTCGAAACGACAGGTGCCGCACTGAAGACGGAATGGGACCGTATGCAAGCGATCAACGTCCGCGCACCCCTTCTGCTCTCCCAC
>JBBQMV010000085.1:0-8783 GCA_038329315.1 Bdellovibrionia bacterium
GCTCGAACCGTTTACTTTTCCATTTACCGGATCGCCGATGGCAAGTTCGGCCATCTTCACGAAGTCCGGAGCGTGAATGACGGAGAGTCCGCTATAGGCATCGGTGGAAGGGTCAGAGCTCGCGGCGCTCTTCAAAGAGAAACCGAGAGTTTCTGCATTGAACGCCTTCGCTTGCTTAAGGCTCGTGAAATCGTAGTGCGAAGGGCTGAAATAAATTTCGTGGGTGAAGTTCGCGGTCTTGAGGGCCGCGAGCATATCGCGCTGGTACGGGAGCCAGAACTTCAGGTAACCCACGGCGGAATATTCGGCCGTCGGAATTGCGCCAATAGCCTTTAGGCTCGCTTTCGTTTCCGCTAGCGATGCATCGAGCCGCCGGCTACCGCCCGCGCGAAGTTTCGAGAATTCGCTCGGCGAAAGAACGCTTTCGACTTCGAGGTAGTAATGGTCCGCCGTATTCGCTACCCGAAGGGTCGAATCGTAGGGACCTTGAACAAATTTATCCTGGCCGAGTGGAATTGATCCTGCGGGAAGATCCGGCCCGAGCGGGAGATTTGGAATTCCCGTCTGCGGCGCCGGTGCGCTCGAATGACCTGAGCATCCGATCAAGGAGGCTAAGGCGGCGGTGGTGAAGAGGAGGGAGAGACTGCGACCAAAAGCGAATGGCTTCGTCATGACGGAGGAAAATAGCAGGAAGCGGACCACGGGCCCAAACAGCCCGGGACGCTCCTAGAGGGTTTCTGCCAGTTTTTACGAAAGCGTCGAGGCATAGAGAGGAGCGATTCGGCCCCTTTTTTCCGAATTTAACGGAGCATAATTGAAAGGTGGTGCGGAAAGCGCCCACCGGTGCTAACGCTATTTCCGTATGCTTCACGTCCGCGGTATCGAATCGCTCGAACTCACCCGAGACCATGCGGTCCTTACGATAGGAAATTTCGACGGAATTCATCTCGGACATCGTCGAATTTTAGAGGCGGTGCTCACCGAGTCGAAGCAAACCGGAGGCCCGGCCTGCATCTTTACGTTCCGCCCGCATCCCCAAGAAGTTTTGCGCCCCGGAACTCAGGTGAAGCTCCTGACCCATTACGACGAGAAGATTCAAATTTTGGAATCGCTCGGGCTCGATGTTGTCGTCGAAGAACCATTTAGCCAGGAGTTCTTTACGCTCTCAGCGCGCCAGTTTTTCGAGAAGGTGATCGTTCGCGGATTTAAGGCCGTCTCTCTCTTTGTGGGTCATGATTTCGCCTTCGGGAAAAATCGGGAAGGGAACCTCGATCTTCTTCGAAGTCTCTGCTCCGAGTATGGAGTTCGTCTGACCGTCGTTCCGCCGGAGCAGTTCGGTGGCGCGATAGTATCGAGCACCCGGATTCGAACGGCCCTTCTCGAGGGTCATGTCGCCGAAGCGGCCCGCCTGATGGACCGGTTTTTCTTTTATCGCGGCGTCGTCGTGAAGGGCGATCAGCGCGGTCGACTCCTTGGATTTCCGACCGCGAATTTAAAACTCGAGAACAAACTCGCACTCCCTCGCGGCGTCTTTGCGACGTGGGCGATCCTCGACCGAGGAGGGCGCCGAGAAAAAGTCCCCTCCGTAACGAACGTCGGCGTTCGCCCGACCTTCACCGAAAAGGCGTTGGCCGAGGGACTCCTTCCGGTCGTCGTCGAGTGCCACCTCATCCTCGCGGAAGGCGAAACGATCGATCTTTACGGCGAGACCCTCGAAGTCCAATTCGTCGAGCGCTTCCGCGACGAGCGTAAGTTCGCGAGTTTCGACGAATTGAAGACTCAGATCGCGCTCGATAAAGAACAGGCGCGCGAATACTTCCGGTGCAGCGAGAGCGCCGTCAATAAACTGTCGAATTAAAGTCTTCATCGAACTCTTCTGACGGAAATTGTCACCAGACTGGTTTTCGTTCAGAATAGAAGGACATGTCTCGCCAACTCGCGGAAGTCCTCATTAAAGACCGATTGATCACCCAAGCGCAGCTCGATGCGCTCGTGGCCTCAATGAAAGATAAAAACGGTGATCCGGTGCGCGCGATGATCGCGAACCGCATGATTTCCGAGAACAAACTCCTCGAATATCTTTCACGAAAATATAGCCTTCACTCGATTAACTTAGCAAAGTTCGAAATCGATAAGAAGGTCACCTCGATGCTCACGGTCGATCTCGTTCGAGATCTCCAGATCATTCCGATTCAGGCAAAAGACGCGAGTCTCGTGGTCGCTGTTTCCGATCCGACCCGACTCGCGAACGTCGACAAGATTCGTTTCATGACGAAGCTCTCGATCGAAGCCGTTCTTACGACCTATTCTGCTTTCGACGAAGCGATGGCAAAGTACTTCGGTTCTTCTGCCGTTATTACTTCGGCCGTTTCCGCGCTCGCAATCAAGGATAAGGACGACGGAAAAGAGAAACATACCGACCTTCAAACCATCGAAGTTCACGATATCGATACGAGCCAGGACTCGAAGATCGAAGGTCAGGGTGAAGCGGTTATTGCTTTCGTGAACGGGATTCTTTCCGAATGTATTCGCCGAAATGCCTCGGACGTTCACGTCGAACCTTATGAGAAGCGGTTCCGCGTCCGGATGCGGATCGACGGTTCGATGCTTGAGATCGCCGAAATTCCTCTGGATATGAAGCGTGCGGTGGTCGCGCGGTTGAAGATCATGTCCCGAATGGATATTTCCGAAAGCCGGATTCCTCAAGATGGTCGGATTAAGTTAAAGAGCGGGGGTCGAGAAATTGATTTCCGGGTAAACAGTCTGCCCACTCTCTTTGGCGAAAAGGTTGTCATGCGGATGCTCGCGAGCGGCAACCTCTCGCTCGATCTCGGAAAACTCGGCTTCGAGGCGAAACAGCTCGAGATTTTCAAAAAGGGAATTTACGCACCGAACGGACTGGTTCTAGTTACCGGCCCGACCGGTTCGGGTAAAACGACGACGCTTTACTCCGCACTCGCCGAACTGAATACCATTACGGACAATATCTCGACCGCGGAAGATCCGGTCGAATATAACTTGGAGGGGATCAACCAAACCCAAGTGAACAAGGAAGTCGGACTCACGTTCGCCGCCGTTCTGCGTGCCCTTCTTCGCCAAGATCCGGACACGATCCTCGTCGGAGAAATTCGAGATTACGAAACCGCCGAAGTATCAATCCAAGCGGCACTCACCGGTCACTTAGTGCTCTCTACGCTCCACACGAACGACGCCCCAAGTTCCATTACGCGTTTGATGAACATGGGAGTCGAGCCGTTCCTGGTGACGTCGTCTGTAAATACCATTATTGCCCAACGACTTCTGCGCCGGGTTTGCTCCAAATGCAAAGCGCCTTCGACGCTGACGAAGGACGAGATCGCCAAGATCGGATTCAGCCCCGAAGATCTCCAAAAGTTAACGCTCATGAAAGGGCGCGGTTGTTCGATTTGTAGTAATTCTGGCTACAAAGGCCGGGTCGCCATTTACGAGGTTTTCGATTTCACGTCGGAACTGAAGGAAATGGTTCTTCGCGGCGAATCGATCATCGATATCCGGAAACGGGCCGTTCTGGGTGGGATGAAGAGCTTACGACAAAGCGGACTCACTCGCGCGGCAGAAGGCGCGACCACAGTCGAAGAGGCGTTGAGTTCGACGGTAGAAGAATAGAGTGGAAAACCGATAGATGCCGAAGATCAGCTTACCCTCCCTTTTAAAAACCATGGTCGAGCAGAATGCTTCGGACTTGCACGTCACCGTCGGGGTTCCTCCCCAGTTCCGGATCTCCGGAAAAATGGTGAAGGTGAAGACCGATTCGATGGGCCCGCAAGACACGAAAGAACTTTGCTACCAGGTTCTGACTGATTCTCAGAAAGCGGAATTCGAACGAAACCTCGAACTTGATTTTTCGTTCGGCATTAAGGACGTCTCCCGGTTTCGGGGAAATCTCTTTCTTCAACGGGGTTCCGTGGCGGCCGTTTTTCGGCGCATTCCGATAAATATTCCGGACTGGGACTCGATCGGCATTCCGAAAATCATGCGCGAGGTCATTAAGCGTCCAAGCGGACTCGTGCTCGTCACCGGTCCGACCGGATCGGGTAAGTCGACGACGCTTGCCTCGATTCTAGATACTTTAAACCGTGAAGAGTACGGCCATTTGATGACGATCGAAGATCCGATCGAATTCGTGCACCCGCACAAGAACTGCGTCGTGAACCAACGTGAAGTCGGCGTCGATACGAAGAGTTTTCATAACGCTCTGAAACAGATTCTTCGCCAAGATCCGGACTTCATCCTCGTCGGGGAGTTGCGGGATATCGAAACGATCGAAATGGCGCTGACCATGGCCGAAACCGGCCACTTAGTTTTCGGGACGCTCCACACGAACGGCGCGATCCAGACGATCAACCGGGTGATTAATGTTTTTCCGCCTCACCAGCAGGCGCAGGTTCGGCAGCTCCTTTCGTTTACGCTTCAGGCGGTAATCTCCCAGGCGCTTCTTCCCAAGGCCGACGGAAAAGGCCGGGCTATGGCGTGCGAAGTTTTGATCCCGACCTTGGCCATTCGAAACCTGATTCGGGAAGAAAAAATTCACCAGATTTATTCCGCGATGCAAACCGGACAGGGTGAGACCGGAATGCAGACGATGAACCAGCACCTCCTTTCTTTGATTCGCGCGGGCCAGATTTCGCGCGAAGTCGGAATGGAGTTTAGTAACTTTCCAGAAGAGCTGCTGAAGCAGATCTCACTATTGAAATTTTGAGGATATAAATGCCCGAGTTTAAGTATGAAGGCGTAGATAAACAGGGAAAGCGCATTAAGGGGCAGCTGAACGCCGCCACCGAGGGAGATTTGCGCGTTCTGCTTCGCGGCCAAGGGATTCGTCCTGTACGGATCGCTACGGCTTCGCTTGCTCAGCGCGATCTCGGTTCGCTCCTTGGCGGCGGCTCGAATATCACTCCGGAGGAGGTGCTTCACTTCACTCGTCAGCTCCAGGTTCTGATCGGATCCGGGGTTCCCCTTGTCCAAGCGCTCGATATTCTCGCAGACCAAGCGTCCTCGAAGAACGTGCGAAATCTTTGTAACGGCGTAAAGAACCGCGTTTCAGAAGGATCGTTCCTTTGGGAGGCACTCGGCGCCTTTCCGAAGTCGTTTCCGCGTCTTTACCTCGCACTCGTTCGTGCCGGCGAATCTTCGGGTGCCCTCGATCAGATGCTACGGCGCCTGTCGTCTTACCTTGAAGATAATGACCGCCTGAAAAAAATGTTGAAAGCGGCCATGATGTACCCCGCGATCGTGATGTCGATCGGCGCGCTCGTTATCGCTGCAATGCTCATCTTCGTCATTCCTAAATTCGAGGAGCTGATCAAACAAAACGGCGGAGAATTGCCCGGCCCCACTCAGTTCGTGATCAACGCATCCCACTTCCTCGGCCAATGGTGGTACGTCATCATCGGGGGGGGCTTTGCCTTTTATATCTCCGTGAAGCGTTTCTACGCTACTCCAGAGGGGCGGATCATGTTCGATCGCCTTATGTTTCGAGCGCCGCTCTTCGGATCGCTGATGCAAAAGGGTGGAACGGCGCGATTCACGCGCACGCTCGCGACGCTCTTAGCTTCCGGGGTCAGCTTGCTCGACGCGATCGATATCTGTAAGCAAACGATCGATAATGCAGTTCTCGAAGAAGCCGTGGGGCGCGTTCGGGCGGAGATCGAGCAAGGGAAAGGTTTGTCGCAGGTCTTCGCGAAGCTCGACGTCTTTCCTAAAATGGCGGTGCAGATGATGGCGGTCGGAGAAAATACCGGTCAGCTCGATAAGATGCTCGAAAAGGTCGCGGACTTTTACGAAGCCGAAGTCGAAACACTCGTCGGGGGACTCACGAAGCTCATCGAACCGTTCATCCTCGTTTTCCTGGGTGGAACGGTCGGCGGAATGATGATCGCGATGTATCTTCCAATTTTCAAAATGGGAGATAGCATCAAGTGAAGCAAATTCTCGGGGAATCCTTCGCGGTAAAAAACCTAATCGGAATGATCGCTAAGGTCGCGAGCAATAAAACAAACGTTTTGATCATCGGCGAAAGCGGTACCGGGAAGGAACTCGTCGCGCGGATGATTCACGAGTCGGGCCCATTGAAAGGGAAACCATTCGTACCGGTGAACTGCGGAGCGATTCCAGAAACGCTGATCGAAAGTGAAATGTTCGGTCACAAAAAGGGATCCTTCACCGGCGCGATTAGCGACAAGATCGGATTGTTCGAAGCCGCGAGCGGCGGAACTCTTTTCCTCGACGAAGTCGGGGAGCTCCCACTCCAAATGCAGGTGAAGATGCTTCGCGCGCTTCAAGAAAAGACGATCCGTCGGGTCGGGGCGAACGAAGACGTTAAAGTTGATGTCCGGATTATCGCCGCGACGAACCGAGATCTCGAAGCGGCCGTGAAAGCTGGGACGTTTAGGGAAGATCTCTATTACCGCTTAAACGTAATATTAATTAAGACGCCGCCGCTTCGCGAACGGCACGGAGACGTCGAGATTCTCGCGACTGCCTTTCTTCTGAAATTCGCCGAAAGGCAAAAGAAGGAGCTTCTGGGTCTTTCTCCAGAGGTCCTCGAGATCTTACGGACCCATACGTGGCCCGGAAACGTCCGTGAGCTCGAAAACACGATTGAACGCGCGGTTACCTTAGAAACAGGAAAACTCGTGAGCAGCGCGGTACTCCCTCCCGCCGTCATGGTGGCCTATGATGGCGGCGCCCGATCAAACTTCGAATCGGTCGAAATCAAGGCCGGACGGAACACCCTGCCCTCCGCGGTGGTTCCCAGTGCCCATTCGGTCGGATCGTCCAAAGAAATTCGTTTACCGCTACCGAACTTCAAGAACGGGCCAATCAACCTCGACGAAGTTCTTGCAGAAGTCGAGAAGCAGTATCTGAAGCACGCGCTTGAGTTCACCGGCGGGGTGAAGAAAAAGGCCGCCGATCTCCTCGGAATGACATTTCGGAGTATTCGTTATCGACTGGGGAAGCTCGGAATGGACGCGGACGACGCAGAATCCTAGATCCTCCCGTTAGCGTATTCCGAGAACTTCCATCCGTTCGGTGGTGGTATTGATCTTGCCATTCGCGTCGAGAAAAACCTTGCCTCCAAACACGTCCGTCTCCGGAACCTTTTTCTCTTTTTTGAACTGTGCCCAGGTGCCTTTGTAGGCTTTGAACTGCTCGTTCAATTTAAATAAATCAAAGGAGAGCGAAAACGATTTTTGTTTGAGCTGGAGCTCGCTGCGAACGTTCACGTCCTCTTCGTTTGAGATCATGTTCTTCAGGACGTTTTGGCCGATTTCGTAAATCCCACCCGACCGTGCGAAATGCTGAGCCATGCCGCGAAGGATCGGCGGTGCGCCCACGATCTTGTCCAGCTCCCCATAGGCCTCGGCCGCTCCGGTGATGTTCCCGAGTTCGAAGAGATAGACGTATCCTTTGATGAATGGAATTCGCCACTGATCGCCCCAGTAAGCGTCTCGGAAGGATTCGGGATATTTTGGCAACTCGTTCTTGCGAAACGTTTCGCCTTTCGAAATGAGCTTAAAAGCGGCTTGCTTGTCGTTTCGGATGACGGCGAGGAAGTTAGCTCCTGCGGTATAGAGCGAGAAGAACGCCGGATCGAGGTCGGTCGCGAGATCGAGAAAATAGTATACCCGCGCGGTCACCCCTTTTTCGACGTGCTGGATATTGTCCTCCACGAGAAATTTTAAAAGAAGAGCATCGACTGCCGAAGGGACGTTTCCGAAAGACAAAATCTTATAAAGATCAGGCTGCCAAATAAATGGCGCCACATCTGCGGGGGGAGTGAAAGCCATTTTTTTGTGGTTCAAATTGACGTTGATGTTCACGTTCATCCACGCGCAGAGTCCGAAAATCAAAACTGACACAGTCTTTGTCGACACGGATTTTTTCTGCATGTTCGTTATATTTAACCTTAGAAATTTCGATCGCGCAAAACCTGAAGAGCAGTTGCACTGCGAAAAAAGTGAGTTATACTTATTAAATCGTTTGAAATAAATTTCGTGTTTTCTTTCTTCGGTTTCGTTTGCAGTAATTTAACCTTCTTAATGATGGAGTCGCTAGCATGTTTAAAATTAAAGCAGTACGTATGAGCCAGAGTGGTTTTACTCTGGTGGAATTGATGATCGTCGTAGCGATCATCGGGATCTTGGCCGCTATCGCTATTCCTAACTTTCAAAAATACCAAGCGAAGGCTCGTCAAAAGGAAGCCCAACTTCAGCTTTCCGCAATCTACTCGGCAGAGCTTTCGTTCCGCGGCGAACAGAATTCGTTCACTGGATGTCTACGTCAAGCCGGATTCGTTCCGGAAGGAAACAGCAACACGAACGCCGGTTCGACTCGCTTCTATACGGTCGGCTTCAACGAGACTGCCGCGGCACAAGCTACCTGCGGCCCTACCGGCGCCAGTAACTGTAACGTTAACTACACTGATCCTGCTGCAACATTGATCGCGCCGTTGCTCTGCACTCCAGTGGCAATGCCGTTCAATGCCACTCTTCAAACCGGTATGAACGCATTTGCCGCTACGACGTCCGTTGGTCTCGCGGCCAGCGTCACGCCGCTCGTGATCGGCACTAATTTGGCGACTACAAACGTCGCGACGGCTGTACCGGCAGGACTCGCTCCGCTCACTCCGACGCAAACGCTACTGAGCTCAACTGGCTTTACGGCCGAAGCATTCGGTAGCATTGCGGCACGTTCTGGTGCCATCACGAAGCTCGATATTGACGTGTGGCGTATCAACCACA
>JBBQMV010000086.1:0-8771 GCA_038329315.1 Bdellovibrionia bacterium
GGGCGAACTCGTTCAGCTCATCCGTCTTCCACGTACGCTCGAGATCGCGGAATGCGCGGCGGGCGATATTCTCGCCTCGTTCGAAGCGCTCGATCGGAAGCGGGTCGTGCTCGCGACTTGGCTTGCGTCCGGCATTCCGGCGGACGAAGCGACCTAAGTCCGAAACGAGTTTGCGCCGCCCTGCGTTTGTCGCTAGACTCGGAACATGGCTTGGTACGAACGCAACGCCTCCGATCTCGAACGCCTGGAGTTTTCCCGGCTGGCCGAGCTCTATGGCTTGCTCCGCCGCTGGAAAGAATCGGTTCCGGATCTCCCTTGGCGCCCCGTCGAAGAATTCGAATCGAAGATCAAACATCCTGAGTTCTTGCTCGACGACTTTCTCTATGAGGAGACGGGCACCGAGATGATCACCTCACTCAAGGCCGGGCTTCGGAGTCTCCTCGTCGAATGGGAACCGGTCTTTGTCGGCCTCCGGGCGAAGCGCTCGCCGCTCCTTTCGCGCGCGCTTCGCCTCGCCGAAGAAGAAGCGCTTCGGTATTCGAGCGCGCAGTGGAAAGATCGATCGGAAGATCGGTTTCCGACTTTAGGTCCCGTCTTCGCCGCCTACCGCGAGACCCCTTTCTATACGCTTTACCGCGATCAGCTCGTCATCATCCGTCAAACCGAATCCGAACTTCTCTTTTTCACGAGCCATCCCGTCCTCGACCTCGAATCGTCGTGGATGCGGGGCTTCGTTTCTGCCCTTCGCCCGAGCGTCCACGTCGAACCGTTTGATTTCGGAGCACGGACCGCGTTCGCTTGGAGAGAGATCCGAGCGTGACCCGCGCCCGGAAGGAACTTCAGCTCCTCCAGCGCAGCATCTACGCTTCGCTCCAGAAAGAAGCGGCCAGCCTCCTTGGCCGCACCCCGGTCGGCATTCGAAATTACGAGCGGACCTACCAAAAGGAACTCGAGAAGCTCGAGAAAAACGCGCGCCCGACGACCATGACGAAACTCGTTTCGCGCGCGCGCGAAGCGGACGTTCTCCTCATCGGCGATTACCATACCTACGGCCAGTCCCAGCGCGCGGTCCTCCGCCTCCTTCGCGAGCTCGCGATGAAAATTCCGCCTCGCGAAATGGTGCTCGGCATGGAATGTATTTCGTCCCAGCACCAGTCCCACCTCGACCAGTGGCTCCGTGGCCAGATTTCCGAAGATCAGTTCCTCCGCGCAGTCCAGTACGACGAAGCCTGGGGGTTTCCGTGGGAAAATTATCGAGGACTCTTCCACTTCGCGCGCGATCACGGGATGGAAATCCTCGCGCTGAATCGCCCACGAGAACTCCTGCCCCCGATCGCGGCGATTCCGGTCGCGAAACGAGCCGGGGATCTTGGCGCTCGTGACGAATGGGCAGCGGGAATCATCGTCGACGAGCTCCTCCGCCCGCGTGCGCGTAAAGTAATCGCCGTCTACGGAGAGTATCACCTCTCGCCCTCGCACCTTCCCGCCGCTACCCGCGAAGTCGCGCGCCGAAATGGGCTGGCCGCTCCCGAGCTCCTCGTCCTCCACCAAAACCGCGACGAACTTTTCTGGAAGCTCGCCGCGAAAGGCCTCGAGCAATCCGCGAGCTTGATCGCGCTCGAAGGAAATCACCTCTGCGTGTTTTCGGGCACTCCGTGGACGAAACTCCAGTCGCTCGTGAATTGGATTCGCGGCGACCTTACTCGATTCGTCGACGAAGACGAAGGCGACGCGGAAGAAGAATTTCTTCAATGGATGCGGATCTACGGAAACGGCGTCTCGCGGTTCTTTCATATCCCGGACGCAGGGTATGGAACGCTCCACCTCGCGCGGTGGGAAGATCTTCAGGGCGGCCCGCGCTGGTGGCGCCGGCTCCTGCAAGCCCAGGAACGCTTCTACCTCCGCGAGGACGAATCATCAGTTCTCGTCTACGTCGCGTCGTTTTCCGAAAACGCCGCCGCCGAAGTCGCCTCCGTCCACCTTCTTCACCACGACAATCCACGAAAGCGTCCCTTTCGCGGGGCGAAGGCGACCGCCGCCGACGATTTCGCAGCGAGCGCACTCGACCACGCGTTCGGCTTTCTTGGATCACTCCTCATCAATCCGCGCCGAAAATCTGACTTTCCGATCGACCACGAAGCGCGAATTCGGGAGCTTCGGCGCGCACCGAAAAAAGCGCTCTTCGTTCACGAATACGCATCCCGAAAACTCTTCATGAATCTTTCCTCGCGCCGAAAATTCGATCGGAAGACGGTCGAAAAAATATTGATCAAATTCCCGCCGGAAGTCCTCTTCACGACGTCGCGATTTCTCGGGCACTGGCTCGGCGCCCGACTCCACGAATCGCTCCTGCACGGCGAACGTACGACTGAGCAAATCCGGCTCTTCTTTTTCGAGCGTCGGCGGGCGGATGCTTGGCTTCGACTCGAAGAACTCTTCGCCGAATTCGCGCTCAAGCCTCGAAAAAAACAAAGTAAGCGCGACTCACTCTGATTCTAAATCGGTCCGCCATCGGGCGTAAAGGCGCCCAGAACTCACTAGGGTACCAGATCGCCCCGTTTCGCCGGCGAAATTACGGCGTGCTTCTTGAAGCCTAATTTCTAGAAGGAGATTTCATGAAACACCAAAACGTGTTCGATAAAACCCGCTCTTACACTCAAAACAAGGCGAAGCTGAGCAAGAATCTATACGCAAAAAAACATTCCGAGCTCCAGACGCGAGCGACGGAACTCGCCGGCGATACGCCGATGAACACGACTGAGACCGCTCACGAATCCCAAGAATCGACGCTTTTCGATACAGCGTTCGATTCAGCGATAGAAGGAATCGAAAAGGCTGTCGCCTACGTTTCGGAAAAATCACCGCTCGCGAAGAAAGCGAGCAACGCCGTTAAAAGGGCGATTGCCGTCGAAGAAGAGGTCGTGCGCAAAGCAAAAAAGTATATCGCCGCGGCGAGGAAAAATCGTCCGCCGGTAAAGTCACCGCGAAGGGAAAGGCCGTTATCCGCAAGACGACCCGCAAAGTGAAGGTGAAAGCTAAAAAACGCTAAGCGCTTCTTCTAAAAAAGTCCGAAGCGATAGCCGAGCAGGCCCATCAGATACGAATACTTGAATCCGCCGCCCTGATCCTTTAGGCCGGCGGAATAACTTCCGTCGACGAAGAAGCGGTGTTGGCCGAGGCGGATGCCGCCCCTCCATCCGTAATCTGCCGAATATCCACTTTTCAGGAAATCGTTATAATAGCCACCGGCGTAGAGCGTGAAGTGGTGAAAGTGGAGATTAAAAGTCGCCGGAATATAAAAAGACGAACTCGTATTCGACCCCGCTAATTTATTACTGAACACCAGCGCGCCCGTCTCGAATGAGAGGCGTCCGGCTTGGTGGAAGTCGACGAGCACGCCGCCACCCGGCCCCCATCCATCGCCGTCGTGCTCTTTAATACCGCCCGCGACGAGGCTCATGCCGACGACTGCCTGTGCGGGAATCGAAATGAAAAAAATCGAAAGTGCGGCCGCAAAAATTCCTTTTTTGAGCATCATCGGTAGGCCTCCGGTTCTATCCAGAATATGCGGAAACGATGGAGCGAACAAGGAAGTGCAAAAGCGGCAAAAAAGTGCCGATGAGGACTCTAGGGCGACGTCGGAACTTCGGCTTCGCGCCCTTTCGGATCGGGGCCGTAGAGATTCGGCCCATGTGTTCCGTCGGTCACCATCAGAATCAACCCAAAGATCCCACCCACTAGCGGCACGAGGTTAATGAGGATCCACCATCCACTTTTCTTCTGATCGTGCAGGCGTCGAACCTTTGCGCAATAGAGCGGGATAAAAATTGCCAACGCGTAAAAGCCACCGAAAATCTGCGCCGTGATGGCGTTTGTCATTTGGGCGACTAGCGCCAAGGCGAAAGCAATCAAAACCGACACCAGCACGAACATCCAATATTCTTGGCGAGTGGCGCGACCCCGAAAAGTGGCGTAACGATTCTGGATTACATCGAGGAAAACATTCATGGAGCGACCGGTCCGTCTTCTAGCTCGGGAGAGGCGTCCCCATCTTCCTTTAGCTTCCGGTAAATCGTACGCGAGTTAATTCCGAGGAGTTTTGCGGTCAGGTTCTTATCGCCCTGAGTGAGTTCGAGCGTTTTCCGAATGAGGATTTCTTCGACTTCACGAAGTGGCGTTCCGACGGGAACTGAAATCATGTGCGGAGATTCGGCGAGGCCGAGTCCTTTTCCGGAAAGTTCGAGAACATGCGGCGGAAGGTCCCGCACCTGAAGGATGGGGGAACCCGCGAAGATGACCGCGCGCTCTATCGCGTTTTGGAGCTCCCGAATGTTCCCGGGCCAAGCGTAACGAGACAGCACGTCGAACGTTTCCGGAGAAACGGCGGCGACGGTCTTTCCGTGACGAACTCCCGCTTCGGAGACGAAAAGCGCGGCGAAGTCCGGAAGATCTTCGAGCCTAGCGCGAAGCGGAGGAAGATCGATCGAAACGACTTCAAGCCGAAAGAGTAGATCCTGCCGAAAACGCGACTCGGAAACGAGCATCTTCAGCGGTTGGTGGGTCGCGGAAATCACGCGCACATCGATCTTTTTCGACGTCGATGATCCGATCTTACGGACTTCGCTTTCCTGAAGGACGCGAAGAAGCTTCGCTTGAAGGGAAAGGGCTAAGTCTCCGATTTCATCTAAGAATAGCGTTCCGCCGTTCGCGGCTTCGAAGAGACCGGTTTTCGCCGCATTCGCGCCGGTGAAGGCGCCACGCTCATAACCGAAGAGCTCGCTCTCCAGAAGATTTTCGGGCAGTGCCGCGCAGTTGATCGCGAGGAACGGGCCAGACCTCCGAGCAGAGGTTTCATGAAGGGCGCGTGCGACCTGTTCCTTGCCGGTACCGCTCTCACCTTGGATGAGGACGGTCGCGGTGGTCGCACCGACTTGGTCGACCCAGGCGCGCAGACGCTCTGCCTGGAGCGAGCGGCCGGCGATTCGCAGGGAGCCGCGAGGCTTCGCGCCAGGATTCGTTTTCGCGTCGATCAGCTTCGCTTCCGCGCTGAGGGCCGAGGCCCGTTTCGTCGCGGCTTCGACGGCGTCGAGAAGGGCCGCACGTTTGAACGGCTTCGTGAGGAAATCGACCGCGCCGAGCTTCATCGCGAAGACGGCGTCTTCGACCCGTCCGTAAGCGGTCATGAGCACGACCGGAATCGTTTTCCCGGAGTGACGAAGAGCGCTTAGGAATTCGAGACCCGTCATCCGTGGCATGCGAATATCGCTAATCACCAGGTCGAACGATTCCTTACGAACGCGTTCGATCGCCGCTTGGCCGTCTTCGGCCGTTTCGGCGACGAAGCCTGCATGCTCGAGAATTTTCTTCGTGGTGGCCAAGCCCTGGATATCGTCGTCGACGAGCAGAATTCGCAAGCTCATGTCCGCGCCTCCAGCTGGTGATTAAACTTAGGAGGCTGCACGCCCTCATCATCCACCGCGACGAGGTCCGCCGGTAGCGTAATTTCGAAACCGGCGCCGCCGAGCTTCGTGCGCTCGACGAGGTGAACTTCCCCACCGCTCTCTTCGGCGACCTTCTTCACGAAGCTGAGACCGAGTCCCGTGCCTTGGGCCTTCGTCGTCGAGAACGGCGTAAAAAGTTTCGCGCGCGCGGTTTCCGGAATGCCGGAGCCGTCGTCTTCGATGCGCAAGTAAGCGCGACCACTTTCGAGGTGCCCCACGGCGAATTCGATCCGGCGACAGCCCGCTTGAAGGGCGTTGTTCAGAAGGTTTCCGATGGCTTGCTCGAAGTTCGTGGCGTCGACCAGCACGTTCACTGCACGGTCGTTTTCACGGCGCCAATCGACGCGGACGCCCGCCTTTTCAATCGCGGTCGCGTAAGTCGCGAGCGTATTCTGGAGAAGATCTGCGAGTTCGGCGGCCTTTTTCTCTCCGGTGCCCATGCGCGAAAGCTTCAGATAGTTCTCGGTAATTTTTTCGAGGCGATCCACCGAAGCAAGGATCGCTTGGAGAGCCGATTTCAAGCTCGAGTTCCCGACATTCGTCGCGGTTTCAAGCGCGAGTTCCGCTTCTAACCCGATCGCGTGCAGCGGATTCCGAACTTCGTGCGCGACCTGAGCCGAGAGACGTCCGACCGCCGCGAGATGTTCGATTTCTTTCAGCTTCTCTTGGAGTTCGACTTTGTCCTTCAGGAGCTGGTTCTGATCCGCGAGCACGCGCTTCTGACCGTCGACGACCTTTTCCCATTCGAGGAGCTGGGTCGCCATGCGGTGGAATTCGCGAGCGAGCGCACTCACTTCGTCGTCGCGGTGAATCTGGAGCTCCGGAAGTGAATCTTTATCGCCGCGTTTTAGGCCGCGTTCGGTGATCGAACGCACGAGCCGGGTGAGTTCGTCGATCGGGCGAAGCGCGCGTTCCCCTAACCACAACATGAGCAGCGAAAGACAGACGACCACGCCAAGAATCATCTCGAGGCCGGTCCGAAGCTGGCCAACGTTGGCTTGGGAATCCGTGAAGCGGTCTCGCAGGGACTGGTCGTGCAGACCGACCCCCCACTGGAGCCGTTTTCCCCAGTCTTCAGCGAGCGCGTTCCACGCCGGGTATTTCTCGGAGGCGCCGGCGAGGTCGCGATTCGTGAGAAGCACGGCGATCGCATCGCCGTCGGTCTTCAGCCGATCGAAGTCGGTCGTCAAATCGCGGATCCAAGCCTTCCAATTCGTCGAACTCTCCGGGAGACGCTCGACGAGCTTCGCCGCGCGCTCGAGTTCGCCGTCGATCACTTCAGTGATCCAGGACGGAATCGGCTGCGGGAGCCAGTGCGTATCATTCCAGTGAACGCTTGAGATTCCACGGGCGGATTCACGGCGGAAAACTTCGACGTCGACCTGCATCTGGCCGAAAAGTTTATTCAGCGGCAGCGAGACTCGGTTAATCGAGTCGAGTGTGCCATTCACCTTCGAGATTTGGAGCAGTGAAAGCGAAGAGGCCGCGAGCGAAAGCAGGATCAAACCACCGACGAAGGCGAGTACGCGGCTGCGGATGCGGGTCCCGCTCACGAACGCTCGCTCCAGAGCCGGTTTGGCGGCCTTATCCGTGGCTCGCGCTTCTACTTTCATCCAGCCTCTTCTTTCGCGAGCTCGATCCGAGGATAGATCGGTTTCGGCTCGCCCGGCTTGATCCCGAGGCTTCCCCATTCGAGTTTTGCAAGGCCACCGAACGCTTCCGATGCCGGTACGCCGAGCTGCCGAAATACTTCGAGCATCCCGTTCGGAATCATCGGCATGAACGCGGTCGCGGTCCAGCGGATGCCTTCCATAAGCGTGAACAGCACTTCCCGGAGTTCGCCCATGGACTCCGGAGTCGCCGCTTTAGCGAGTGCCCACGGTTTCGTCTGGTCGATGTAAAGATTCAGAATTCGAGAACGCGCCGAGCAAGCCTGGGCGTAGCCCTTCGAATCGCAGCGATCGAGTTTCTCCCGAAGCTCGGTTTTTAGTTTTCCGAAACTCTCGACGACCGCTGCAGAATGCGTGCGCGTCTTCGGCGCGACGATCGACTCGTCCGGAAAATATTTCCGGGTCATATTGATCGTGCGGTTCACGAGATTTCCCCAGTCGTTCGCGAGATCCGCGTTTACCTTGAGGGCCATCAGGTCGAAACCGAAATTTCCGTCGCCGCCGAATTCGTTTTCCGCGAGCAAGTAATACCGAAGCTGATCGCTATTCGCGACCGCGAGCACGTCGTCTGGAGAAACGACGTTCCCCGAGGACTTCGACATCCGGTCGCCTTTTAAATTCATCCAACCGTGCGAAAAAACTTTTTCCGGTAGTGGAAGATCGAGCGACATCAGCATCGCGGGCCAGTAGATACAGTGAAAACGCGTGATGTCTTTACCGATCACGTGGAGAGATGCGGGCCAGATCTTTTTAAACTCTTCCGGCTTCTCGTAATTCGCGGCGGTGATGTAATTAATCAGGGCGTCGAACCAAACGTAAACGACGTGGCCCGAATCAAACGGCAGCGGGATTCCCCACGGACTGGTCATGGAGGCCGTTGAGCGCGAGATCGAAAAATCGCGAAGACCATCTTTCACGAACGTCATCAGTTCAGCGCGGCGACTCTCGGGTTGGAGAAAATCGGGATTCTTCGTGAGGAGTTCTTCGACTTGTTTCGAATACTTCGAAAGTTTAAAGAAGTAGTTTTCTTCCGAGATCCACCGCGGCTTCGTCGCGTGGTGCGGACACTTTCCATCGACGAGATCCTTGTCGAGGTAATAGGCCTCGCAGCCATCGCAGTAATGGCCTTCGTATTTGTTCTTGTAGATATCGCCCTTATCGAACGCCTTTTGGACAAGCGACTGGACGACGCGCTTGTGGTCGGCGTCCGAGGTGCGAATGAACCGGTCGTATCCAATATCGATTTTCGCGAGCGTCGCGCGGATATCATCGGCCATCTGGTCGCAGTAAGTTTGGGCGTCGAGACCCTTGGCTTCGCCGGCCTTCTGGACCTTCGTGGAGTGCTCGTCCATACCTGTGACGAAACGCGTCGGAATTCCGAGGGCGCGGTACCCCCGCGTGAGCCAGTCGGCCCCGACACATTCCCAGGCCCAGCCGATGTGGATCCGACTGTTGGGGTAAACGATAGCGGTAGTTATGTATTTGGAATCAGATGACATTTTCGGTCTCGGCTCCGGTCGGACAGAGACCGGTTTAGCCCCTTAGGTAAACCGATTTCTATACCGATAAGATGACTGTTCAGGAGCGTAAAATGCAAGGT